>JAEZNV010000072.1 GCA_023441725.1 Actinomycetes bacterium
ATGCCCTGTCCGGTGAGCTCCACGTGAGCCGCCGCGCCACCATCGCCGCGGATATCGTCTCGGTGCGCGATGACGGCACGAAGGATGTCGTGCGTTCGTTCGCCCTCAACGACATGGCGCTCACGCGTGGGCCCCTGTCCGATATGGTCGAGTTTGACATCACGGTGTCTGGACATCATATCGATCGCCTGCGCGGTGACGGTGTCGTTGTGTCCACGGCGACCGGCTCTACGGGCTATGCGCTTTCCGCCGGCGGCCCTATCGTGAGCCCCGATTACACGGGTATGGTTTGCGTGCCCATCGCGCCGCACACCATTCAGGCCCGTGCGTTCTTGACTTCACCAAGCGATGTCGTCGAGATCTTTATGTCCGACGACCGCCCGAGTGTGCCTGCCATCGCTATCGACGGACAGTTTATTACCTGCGACGGCACGGTCGAGAGCGTGGCCGTGCGTCGCGGTCCCGGTGATGTGCTGCTGCTGGATTACGGCCCCGAGAGCTTCTATAACTCGGTGAGCCGCGTGTTCTACGGAGTGCGTCATGATCGATGAGCTGCAGGTTTCCAATATTGCACTCATTCGCGAGGCGACGTTGGTGCCAAGCGCGGGTCTAACGGTTCTGACCGGAGAAACCGGTGCTGGCAAGACCGCGCTGCTTTCGGCGCTCAAGCTTATTTTGGGCGAGCGCGCCGATTCGTCGACGGTTCGCGAGGGCGAGGCGCTTGCCAGCGTCGAGGCGCGCCTGTTCGACGGCCCGCACGACACGGAGGGCTTCACCGTGCAGCGTAGCCTTTCTGCCGAGGGCCGCAGCCGCGTAAAAATTGACGGCCGCATCGCCAGCGTGCGTGAGCTTTCGGAGCGCGTTGGCGTGATGATGGATCTATGCGGCCAGCATGAACATCAGCGCCTGCTCGACCCGGCGCACCATGTTGCCATGGTCGATGCTTGGGCTGGACGCGCGGCGCTTGAGGCACTCGAGAAGTATCGCACCTGCTTTAAGGCTTCGCGTGCCGCCGCCAAGGAGCTTCGCCGTGTGGAGGAAGCTTCACGCGCGCAGGGGAGTCGCGTCGAGGAAGCGCGTTTTGCCCTCGAGCGTATCGCCGAGGTCGACCCCAAGCCAGGTGAGTACGAGGAACTCGAGGAGCTGCTGCCGCGCTCGGAGCACGCCGAGGTCTTGGTGGCGACGGCCAACGAGGCCCATGCATCGCTTGCTGCCGAAGGGGGAGCGCTCGATGCCGTGAATGGCGCCGTGGCTGAGCTTTCACGCGTGGCGACCGTTGACCGCAAGCTCGGTGACATCGCCGACGCACTTTCGGATGCCTGCATCTCACTCGAGGATTGCGCCAATGAGCTGCGTGCTTATCGCGATGGCGTTGCGTTTGACCCTCGCGAGCTCGCTCGCATGCGCGAGCGGTATTCCGACCTCAAGGGCCTGCTGCGTCAGTGGGGTCCCACCATGGACGATGTTTTTGCCATGCGCGACCGCTCACAAGAGCTGTTGTCGCTGGTAGACGATGGTGATGAGCAGATTAGGAAGGCGCGCGAGGCACTCGGGAGCGCTGAGCGCGATCTTTTTGCTGCCGCCAAGGCGCTTAAGCGCGCGCGGAACACCGCTGCCCCGCGCTTTTGTCACGAGGTTGGCCGTCAGATGGCGCGCCTGGAGATGGGCGGCGCCGAGCTCGTCTGGGAGTCGCGCGATCTTCCGCGTGCCGAATGGACGCCGGCGGGCCCTTCGAGCTATGAGCTGCTATATCGCAGCGGTGCCGGATTGACGCCGCGCCCCCTGCGCCGCATTGCGTCGGGCGGCGAGCTGAGCCGCGTTATGCTGGCGAGCAAGGTTGTCCTCGGCAATGCGGATGGCGTGGATACGCTGGTGTTCGATGAGGTCGATGCCGGTGTCGGCGGCTCCACCGCCCGTGCGCTGGCCGGTGTACTGGCCGATCTTGCCGCCACGCATCAGGTCATTGTCGTAACGCACCTGGCGCAGGTCGCCGTCATGGCCGACAAGCATTACGTGGTCAGTAAAGAGCCCGGCGACGTTCCTCAAACGCACCTGGACGAGGTGACCGGCGATGCCCGCACCGCAGAGATCGCCCGTATGCTGAGCGGCGATCAATCGGAGGCAAGCCTAGCGCACGCCAGGCAGATGCTGGAAGAAGCGCGTGCTTAGACCGAGCCGCCACATGCATGTCCGACCCTGAAGCCACGAAACCGGCCCATCTACTACGTTTAATAGGCTATCGGCAACCATGCCAAGAATTGCAAAAAGAAAACCGCAGGTAGAATGCCTGCGGTTTTCTCTATTTTTGCTATGCGGTTGGGCCATACGGATAAAACGTAGTAGATGGGCCGGTTTCGTGCCGAGCGGCGTTTGTCGGCTCCCTAAAATGTCTACTCCACGACCTTATCCGGTTGGATGAGTTCCTCATAGTAGCTGATGTGCTCTCGGGCGTCCTCGATTTCGGGCAGCAGGAAGTTGTAGATGACCTCTATGATCATCGTGGCGCTCATCTTGGAGAATGCGAAGTCGCCCGTTGTCAGCAGTGCCTCGTGATTGACGGTATTAAAGGTGTAGTCGGCTAGGCGCGCAAGTGGAGACTTGCTGTCGCTGCTGATGACGACTACAGTGGCGCCGCAGTCGCGAGCCGCTTTTGCCATGCGATTCAGTCGGCGCGACTTGCCAGAGTTCGAGATCAGCACGATAACGTCGCCGGGGCGCAACGTGAGCGCAAAGCCGATTGATGTCTCGCTGATGGTGCTCGCCATGCAGCGCAGGCCCAGCTGTGAAAACTTAAATGTCGCATCGAGCGCGACCGCGTTCGTATTGCCCACGGCGGCGAACTCAATAACGCCGGCATTCTTAAGCGCGTGCACAACTGCGGCCAACGTGTCGTGATCAATGCCGTCGATGGTCGCATTAAGCTCACTCACCTTGGCGGCGAGGATATTCTTTAGGCTCTGCTCCATGTTGTCGAGCGAGACCTCGTCGGTCAGGCCCTCGTTGCGCTGACTCTCCAAGTCGCGCGCCAACGAAAACTGAAAGCTGCGGAAGCTGCCAAAGCCCAGCTTGCGGCAAAAGC
>JAEZNV010000086.1 GCA_023441725.1 Actinomycetes bacterium
AGGAAAACCACATGGGATTCATGTCAAAGCTGCTGTCCTTTGGATCCGATAAGGACCTTAAGCGCTACTACAAGATCGTCGACCAGATCAACGGTCTTGAGCCCCAGTTTGAGAAGATGACCGAGGAAGAGCTCCGCGCCCAGACCGATAAGTTCCGCGAGCGTTACGCCAACGGCGAGTCGCTCGACGACATGCTCCCCGAGGCCTTTGCCACCGTGCGTGAGGCTTCCAAGCGCATCACGGGCATGCGTCACTTTGACGTACAGCTCATCGGCGCCATGGCGCTGCACGAGGGGCATATCGCCGAGATGAAGACCGGCGAAGGCAAGACCCTTGTCTCCACTTTGGCCGGCTACCTCAACGCTATCGCCGGCAAGGGCGTGCATGTCGTTACCGTCAACGATTATCTGGCAAAGCGCGACTCCGAGTGGATGGGCCGCATCTACAAGTACCTGGGAATGACCGTCGGTCTGCTCCAGAACAACATGCCGCTCGAACTCAAGCGTCCGGCCTACCAGGCAGACGTCACCTACGGCACCAACTCCGAGTTCGGTTTCGACTACCTGCGCGACAACATGGTCACCCGCCCCGAGCAGCGCGTGCAGCGCGGCCACCATTACGCCATCGTCGACGAGGTCGACTCCATCTTGATTGACGAGGCGCGTACCCCGCTCATCATCTCGGGCGCCGGCACCAAGTCCGCCAGCACCTACAAGGACTTCGCGCGTGCCGTGCGCGGCCTGGAGCGCGGTGAGGACGTCTCGCACGACATGCTCACCGCCACCGAGGACGTCGAGCCCACGGGCGACTACGTCATGGACGAGGCCAAGCACACCATCGCCGCCACCGAGCGCGGCCTTAAGAAGATCGAGCGCCGCCTGGGTATCGATGACATCTATGCCGATCTCTCCGGCCAGCTGGTCAACCACCTGCAGCAGGCGCTGAAGGCCCAGTACATGTTCCACCGCGACAAGCAGTACGTGGTCACCAACGGTGAGGTCAAGATCGTCGACGAGTTTACCGGTCGCATCATGGAAGGCCGCCGCTACTCCGAGGGCTTGCACCAGGCCATCGAGGCCAAAGAGGGCGTGCTCGTGCGCGAGGAGAACCAGACCCTTGCCACCATCACCCTGCAGAACTACTTCCGCCTGTATGACAAGCTCTCCGGCATGACCGGTACGGCGCTCACCGAGGATGCCGAGTTCCGCGAGATTTACAAGCTGCCTGTCGAGGTCATCCCCTCCAATAAGCCCGTTCAGCGTGTTGACCACGAGGACCTGGTGTACCGCACCATCCAGGCCAAGTACAACGCCGTTGCCGACGACGTCGAGCGACGTCACGCCAAGGGCCAGCCGGTCCTGGTGGGCACCGTCTCCATCGAAAGCTCCGAGAAGCTGTCGGCAGCCCTTACCAAGCGCGGCATCGCGCACGAGGTCCTCAACGCTAAGCACCACGAGCGCGAGGCTCATATCGTTGCCCAGGCCGGACGCTACGGCGCCGTGACCATTGCTACTAACATGGCCGGTCGTGGTACCGACATCCTGCTGGGCGGCAACCCCGACGAGCTGGTGCGCGAGCGCCTTGAGTACGAGGGCCTGACCATGGAGGACGTGACGCCCGAGCAGCTCGAGCAGTTTAACGCCGAGGCCAAGGAGACCTGCAAGGCCGAGCGCGAGCGCGTGCTTGCTGCGGGCGGCCTGACCGTCATCGGCACCGAGCGCCATGAATCCCGTCGTATCGACAACCAGCTGCGCGGCCGTTCCGGTCGTCAGGGCGATCCGGGCGAGACCCAGTTCTACCTGTCGCTCGAGGACGACCTCATGCGCCTGTTCGGCGGCGACAAGATGGACCGCGTCTCCAAAATGATGGTCACCGCCGACATGGGCGACGACATGCCCATCCAGCACAAGATCATCTCCAAGGCCGTCGAGAGCGCCCAGCACAAGGTCGAGAGCATCAACTTCTCCATGCGTAAGAGCGTCCTTGAGTACGATGACGTCATGAACAAGCAGCGCCAGGTCATCTACGCCGAGCGCAACAAGATTCTGGACGGCAAGGACCTGACCGACCACATCACCGAGGTCATGCACGACACCGTGTACCGCTGCGTGCAGGAGTTCTGCACCAAGGACAGCCACGAGGGCGAGCGCGATCTCAAGGGCCTTCGCAAGTGGGTCGTGGAGCTGACCGGCCATATCGATACGCCCAAGTTCCCCGACGAGGATTACGAGGCCCTGGCTGCCGATGTCCTGGCCTATGTTGAGAAGTGCTACAACATGAAGGCCGAGCGCCTGGGTGAGGACCTCATGCGCGAGCTCAACACCCAGGTCATGCTGCGCGTCATCGATACCCGCTGGATGAACTACCTGCAGGAGATGGATTACCTCAAGACCGGTATCGGACTGCGCGGCTTTGGTCAGCGCGACCCGCTGGTCGAGTACAAGACCGAGGCTTATGGTGCCTTCCAGATGCTCGTCGACACCATGTACGAGGATTACCTGCGCACCGTCCTGCGTATCGAGATCAAGGCCGCCCCGCACGCCGTGGAGCACAAGGAGGACCCCGCGCTCGAGGGTGCGCGCTTCTCCGGCCCCGCCGATGTCGATGGCGACAACGGCAACTCGGTGCTGCGCAAGCAGGCACAGGTTCAGGCTCGTACGGCTGTCCAGGGAGGCCCGGCTGCTGTCAACAACGGCGGCAAGGTGACCACCTACCGCAAGTCCGAGAGCGACGACCCGTACGTCAACGTGGGCCGCAACGACCTTTGCCCCTGCGGCAGCGGCAAGAAGTTCAAGTACTGCCACGGCAGGAATCGTTAATGGCCGAGGCTTTAGAGGTAACGCCCGCCGAGCTGGACGCGTTTGCGGACCGGCTCGGCGAGGTCGAGTCGTATCTTCATTTGGACGAGAAGCGCACGCGTGTGGCCGAGCTCGAGGCCAAAAGCGTGGCCCTCGGCTTTTGGGATGACGCCGACGCCGCTCGCGCCACCATGGAGGAGATTGCTCGCGCCAAGGAAGATATCGCTGCCGTGGATACCGCGCGCGGCGAGCTATCTGACGCCCGTGCGGCGCTGGAGCTTGCCGAGGAGATGGGCGACGACCCCGATGCCACCGCATTGCGCGAGGAGGCTGCCGCTACGGCAGAACGCCTGGCCCGCGCTATCGATGATCTCGAGCTTTCGAGCTGGTTTACCGGTGAGTTCGATCACGGCGACGCGATTGTGACCATCAAGCCCGGACAGGGTGGCCTGGAGGCGCAGGACTGGACCTTCATGCTCTTTAAGATGTACATGAAGTACTGCCAGCGTCGCGGCTGGAAGGTCACCATTAACGACTGCCCCGCCGCCGAGGTCATCGGCATCGATCGCGCGACCTTTACCGTCGAGGGCAAGGATGCCTTTGGCATGCTGCGTGCCGAGGCCGGTGTGCACCGCCTGGTACGTATTAGCCCCACCGATGATAAGAAGCGCCGTCAGACTACGTTTGCCGGCGTCGAGATCATTCCCGTACTGCCCGATGATATCGACATCGAGATCAACCCCGACGACATCCGCGTGGACGTGTACCACGCGAGCGGCCCGGGCGGTCAGGGCGTCAACACCACCGACTCCGCCGTGCGCGTGACGCATTTTCCCAGCGGCATTGTGGTTACCTGCCAAAACGAGCGCTGCCAGATTCAGAACAAGGCCGCGTGCATGCAGATCCTCAAGGCCCGTCTGTACGAGATCGAGCTCGAGAAGCGTGCCGAGGCGCTCGACGAGATCCGCGGGCCCAAGACCACGATCGGGTTTGGCAACCAGATTCGCAGCTACGTGCTCTACCCGTACCAGATGGTCAAGGACCTGCGTACGGGCGTGGAGACCAGCAACGTCGAGGCCGTCCTCGATGATGGCGACCTGGACCCGTTTGTGATCGGCTACCATCGCTGGGCTACCGGCAACGCCGATGCGGAAGGCTCGGACGCCTAGGCACATGGTTGGCTCCGGGTCGATGCAAACACTTCGCAGGGGTGGTATTTGCTCGATGAATCGGTAGAATCGAATACAGCAAGAAGTTCAAAGCGCATCCGACGGGGTGCGCTTTTTTGAGGGAGGCAGCATTGCATATCGTCTGGACATCAAACGCATTCTTTCGCTGAACTTCTTTCACGATCTGCCCAAGATTATGCTGGGCTGTGCTCTGGCCGCTATCGCGACGGACCTGTTTTTGATCCCCAACGGTCTTGCCGCCGGCGGCGTTACGGGTCTCGCCACGATTATCCAAGCGGTCGGTGCGTCTCATGGCATCTCGCTTCCCGTCGGTATTCAAACCATCGTGATGAATGCCTTGCTGCTGCTGGTCGTTATGCGCGAGGGTGGCATGTTCTACGTGGTCCAGACGGCGACGGGCTTTGTGCTGCTGGGCTTCTTCACCGACCTGTTCGCTCCGTTTGTGGCGCCGCTGGCACATGCCGACCTGATGCTGCCCGCTATGTGGGGCGGCATTATCACGGGCATCGGCTACGGCATGGTGCTGCGCGCCGGTGCCAACACCGGCGGCTCCGACACGATCGGCCAGATCATCTCGCGCAATACATCGCTGCCGGTTGGCTCGACCGTCATGGCAATCGATGTTGCCGTGTGCGCGCTGTCGGCCCCGGTCTTTTCGGTCGAAAACGCGCTGTATGCGGGTCTTTCGATGGTCATTAGCGGCTACCTGATCGATGCCGTGGTCGATGGTGGCAACAGGCGCCGTATGGTGCTCATCATCTCGGACAAGTTTCCCGATATCGCGGCCGACATCATGTATGGCTTGGGTCGCGGCTGCACCAAGTTTAAGGCGACCGGTATGTACTCGGGCGCCGAGAAGCCGGTGATCATGGTCATTGTGAGCCGCCGCGAGCTCAACGCGCTCAAGACCATTGTGCGTGAGCGCGATCCTCGCGCCATTGTGACGGTCGCCGACGTTACGGAAACCTTCGGCGAGGGCTTCAAGGACATTAACGCGTAGGGCCGACTGCGTTCCATCCAAAAGACGTTCACATTGATAAACCGTTTCATCAGCGGTTCTGCCTGCTCAATTGCTCAAATAATGATAAAAAGTCTGGTAAAGCTTCCAGTTTCCAGCATAATGAATGACGTACGTGCATCGCGGCTGGGTTGGGACGACCTTCTGTGCCGTGCGCATCTTGTCTAAAGAGGATGAAAGGAAGGCACAATGAGCGACGAAGAGCTCAAAAAGGTTGCCAACGAGGTAAGGAAGGGCATCGTCACCGGCGTGCACGCTGCCAAGTCCGGCCATCCGGGCGGTTCGCTCGGCGCTGC
>JAEZNV010000132.1 GCA_023441725.1 Actinomycetes bacterium
GGCGCTTGAGCACGCTGTCGTCGACGGCCAGCAGGTCGCCGGCATCGTACGTTTCGGTCAGGCTTTGATCGTCGATAAGATTCTGCAACGTAGAGCCCACGCGCACCGCGGTCTTTTGCCCGTTGAGTTCCACGTCCACGCTGCGGTTGACGTAGCCCACGACGGCAGCGATAAACAGCACGAGCGCGCAACCCACGGCGATGAGCGCATAGGGCAGGCGAGACGGACGGCGGGGCGTGCGGCTGTTGCCGATGCGAGCGCTGCGGTCGCTAAAGCCGCGACTATGGTTGAGGTACATCGCGCCGGGCTTACGGCGACGTCGGCGCTGACCGCTGGGCAGCCGCCCCAGGTCGCGGCGCGCCGTCGGACGCGCACCCGAGCGCCCGTTTAAGTTAGATCCGTTTTGGCGCATGTGCCCTCCCCCATAAACACAGCGAGCCGGAGCAACATGTCTCCGGCTCGCCTCCCATCATTTGGTACGTCGCTATTTGCTAGCTTTTGACGAGCCCCCGCTCGCCTTTTGATATTCGTCCTTAAAGGCCTTGAACATACCGCGCGTCTTGCCGAGCTGCTTGCCCAGTGCGCGGCTGCCCTTGTCCACGGCGACCGATCCCTTGTCATCGAGCACCTTGGCGCCCTTCTTGACCTTATCGCCCACCACGACACTGGCCTCGGCAGCCTTGGCGGCCGCGCCGCCCGAATACCCGAGCGTCTTGACCTCGTCCGAGACAATCATCGCGCCGTTCTCGTAGCCGCGCAGCATCGTCGGCGGCACCTGCGTGTCGCCCACCAACATGCTCGATGCGGCACCGGCGGTCACATAGAACGTCTGCACAATACCCGAGCGCGGCTTGAACTCAACGTCCGAGCAGTAGCCCACGACATCGCCCGATTCCGTGCGCACGTCCATGCCAACCCAGATGATGCAATCGTCCAGGTTGATATCGAGGCGCTTGGCCGCGGCGGCATCGTAGGTGCCCTTGACGTCGTCGACCGCGACAGCGCCCTCATAGACGCCGATGGCATCGAGCGCCACAAACCGGTCGGGGCGCTCGATCATGCCCGCGATATCGGACTGGCGAACCATAAAGCCCACCACGCGCGTGCCGCCCGGGGTAAAGACGGGAAAGTGAATCTTGCCGAGCTTCTTAGGGCTGCGCGGCGTGCCGTCCTTTTTGGTGCGCTTGTCTTCGGCAGGCTTACGATAAACCTTGACGCCGACAAAATCCCCTGCGCGCATTATGCCTCGGTCGAGGGCTCCGTGGCCTCGGTGCCGGCCTCGGTGACGTTCTCGACTACGACGTCGGCAGCGGGCGTCACGTTGCCGCCCGAGATGGCGTCGTTGAGCTGCTCGCGAAGCTGATCCATGCGCTCGCGGGCCAGGTCGACCTTGGCGCGCAGGTCATCGGTCTTGGCATCGACCATCGGACCAAAATCGCTGACCGCGGCACGAGCCTCCTCGGCACTGTGCTCGTAGGTGTCACGCATGTTGTCCCAGGCATCGTTGGCGATATCGGCGGCCATGGCGCGGGTCTCGGCACCCGAGCGCGGGGCCAGGGCAACGCCGATGATAGCGCCGGCGGCAGCACCAAAGAGCGCACCGGAGACAAAGCTGAAAGTCTTTCCCATGATCATTCCTCTCCTGCGGGCACCTCGATGCCCACCGTTTGAATGCTGTCCATTATACCCGCAGCGCAACACTTGCCGTCGCGCTCATCTGCGTACGGTAAAAGCGCAGGTACATGATGGTGGCAAGCGAGTGAACCTACTCCTGCGGCATGGCAGGCATGGCCACCGTGGCGGCCGGGTCCTCGCCGGCGCCATCGACGAGCGGCAGGTTGCCCTCGTGCGCCGAGCCGGACGGAGCCGTTGCCGCACCGCCAAAGACGGCCGCGGGGGCCTCGTGGTTCTCGGCGACCGCACCCTCGGTATCGATTGGCATCTGCGGCTCGTCGTCAAAGCTCGGGACGCCTTGGGGCTCCGCAGACTCGGGCTCGGCAGGCGCCTCGGCAGCGGACTCAGTGTCGGCGTCGGCAGGAGCGTCGCCCTCGGGCGCATCCTCGGCCACGTCCTCGCCGTTCGCAGCGGCAACGGCCTCGTGCGGATCCTTGCCCTCGGCCTTGGCACGCATGCCCAGCACCAGGTTACGCAGGCCCGCGACCGTGCCTTCCACGTCGGGGGCCGGCTGGTCGGCGTGCAGGTACGCCCAGTCCATCATAAAGGTCGCCGACGACAGCGCGCCAATGGCCAACGCGTCATCGGGACACGAAAGCTCGACCTCAAAGACACGCTCGTCATGCTCGCTCACGCGCGTGCGGCCGCACGAGATGCTGCCGGCAAGACCGGTCTCGTTCATGAGCTCGACCGTCACGTGCTCCAGCAGGTGGCAAAGCTCGGTCTGGCCCATGCAGTCCTGGAACTCGCGGCCCGAATCGCCCAGGCACAGATGCTTGGCAATCGCGGGCACCAGGTAGTACACGCGCGCCGTGGCCTCGATATCCTCCGAGGTCATGAGCGGCATGCCGGGGTTCACCAGCCCGTGCGCGCAAATCTTGTCCCCGCTGACGGTGACCTTAAGGATGTTGAACAGGCCTGCCATAACTCTCCCCTACTCTTCCTTGCCCTACTCGTCGCCATCGTGCGGATCCGCAGAGCCCGCGCCCGACGCCGCCGGCT
>JAEZNV010000135.1 GCA_023441725.1 Actinomycetes bacterium
TCCAGATGAACGAGATCTGCGAGCCCTATATTCGCCGTCGCGCCATCAACCACCTGTCCAAGGGCAACGTCGTTATCTTTGCCGCCGGATCGGGTAATCCGTACTTTACGACTGACACCGCCGCGGCCCTTCGCGCCTGTGAGATCGGTGCCGAGATTCTCATTAAAGCCACCAAGGTTGATGGCATCTACGACAAGGATCCCGTCAAGTGCGCTGACGCCGTCCGCTTTGACAAGATCACTTATCACGAGGTGCTCGTTCGCGGCCTTCAGGTTATGGATTCCACGGCTACGGCTCTTTGCCAGGACAACCGTATGCCCATTTTGGTCCTCAACATCGATGGCGAGGACACCGTCAAGCGCGCGCTCGCGGGTGAGCCCGTCGGCACGCTCGTCTATCAGGAGGATTAAGCATGGCAGAGAACATCACCGCCCACATGGACAAGTCGCTCGAGTCCCTCAAGCATAACTTCTCCAAGGTCCGCACGGGCCGCGCTAACGCCAACATCCTGTCTGACATCACCGTCGACTACTACGGTGTTGCCACGCCCGTCACGCAGGTTGCCGCCGTTAAGACCCCCGAGGCCCACATGCTGCTTATCGAGCCGTGGGATAAGGCGCTCATCAATGCCATCGTCAAGGCCATCAGTGCCTCCGACCTGGGCATTACCCCCAACTCCGATGGTACCGTTGTGCGCCTGCCGTTCCCGGCTCCCACCGAGGAGCGTCGCCGCGAGCTCGTTAAGGAGTGCCGCGAGTACGCCGAGCAGGCCAAGGTCTCCATCCGTAACATCCGTCGCGACTTTAACAACAAGCTCGAGCGCGACGAGGAGCTCACCGAGGACGATGTCCGTCGCGAGCAGGCCAAGGTTCAGAAGCATACCGACGAGTATGTTGCCAAGGTCGAGGAGCTTCTGAAGGAAAAAGAAGCCGAGGTCATGGAGATCTAAGGTGCAATACGACGAGCATAAATTGGTCGAGTACTTTGCCGACGCCCCTGCGGGCGTCGGTTTTTCCGACCTTGACCTCAATAACATTCCGCACCATATTTCGTGCATCATGGACGGCAACGGCCGTTGGGCCACGGCGCGCGGTCTTGCCCGCACCGAAGGCCACAAGGCCGGCATCGTCTCGCTGCGTGAGATCATTACCGCCTGCGTGCGCCTGGGCGTTGACGTGCTTTCGGCCTATGCGTTTTCGACCGAAAACTGGAATCGCCCGCAGCACGAAGTCAACGTTCTGATGCACCTGTTTGCCAAGACGTTTATCGATGAGCTGCCGCTGCTTAAGCGCGAGAACGTTCGCGTTGTCTTTTTGGGCGATATTTCCGCGCTGCCCAAGAAGACCCGCGACGTCTTTGAGCGCGGCCTTGCCGAGTGCGCCGACCATACCGGTATGACGCTGGCGCTGGCCGTTAACTACGGTGCCCGTGCTGAGATCACCCGCGCTGTCCGCCAGATCGCGCTTGATGCGGCCGCCGGCAAGATCGATCCCGCCGCGGTTGACGACAATATGGTGGCTTCGCACCTGTACACCGCCGGTCTTCCCGATCCGGAGCTTGTGATTCGCACCTCCGGCGAGCTTCGTCTTTCGAACTATCTGCTGTGGCAGGTTGCCTATTCCGAGTTCTATGTCACCGATACCTATTGGCCCGACTTTGACCGCTGGGGCCTTGTCGACGCCATTTTGGCCTACCAGGGTCGCGACCGTAGGTTTGGTGGACTGAGCAAGACCGAGGAGGCTTAATCGTGTCCGAACGTCCCAAGGCATCCGCTCCCAAGGCGCCTACTTCCGCGAAGCCCGCACGTAAGGCTTCCGCTGCAGGGGCGCCTGCAGCGAAGAGCGGCTCCGGTTCGTGGCTGGCGGGCTTTATCACCCGTGCCGCCGCCGGTATCGTCTATGCCGTTGTCTTTATCCTGTGCCTGGTTTTGGGTATTGTGCCCACGGCCATCTTCGTGTCCGTCATGAGCGGTCTGTGCTGCTATGAGTTCTTCCGCATGACGAGGCTTGACGGCAAGGTTGCCAACGAGCGCCTTGGTATCGCTGCCGCCGTGCTCTTTCCGCTCTCGGCTCTGGGCGATTCGCTGCTGTTGAACGCCCTGCTGTTCGCTTTGATGCTTGCGGTTGGTATCTGGTATGTCTGGTCTCCGCGCACTCGCATCTCTGACGTTGCCGTTACGCTCATGGGCCCTATCTACACTGGCTTTATGCTGTCGGCTATCGTGCTGCTGCGCGATGCCGTGCCCGGTTTTGCCGGCGCCCTGCTTTCGGTGGGCGTTTGCGCGTCCCTTTGGGTCTCCGACTCGTTTGCCTACATCGTGGGCAGCCGCATTGGCAAGCATAAGATGGTTCCCAAGATCTCCCCCAAAAAGAGCTGGGAAGGCTTTGTCGGCGGCATTTTGGGCTCTGTCTTGATCTGGCTCATCCTGTGGGCAACGCACTTCTATAAGCTGAGCCTGCCCTATGCACTGCTGTGCGGCGTGGTCGTCTCCATCCTGGGCGTTATCGGCGACCTCATCGAGTCGCGTATCAAGCGCGGTGTGGGCGTCAAAGATTCCGGCAATCTCATACCGGGCCACGGCGGCATGCTCGACCGCAGCGATTCGCTCATCTTTGGCTGCATTACCGCGCAGCTGCTGCTGATGATCGGAGGCGTGCTGTAATGGCTTATCAGACCACCTACGGTCCCGATGGGCGTCTTCGTGTTGCCATTCTGGGCTGTACGGGTTCTATCGGCACTCAGGCGCTCGACGTGTGCCGACAGCATGCCGATCGCCTGCAGGTGACGGCGCTGTCCGTTAACTCCAGCACCTCCGAGCTCGTTGCCGCTGCCCGTGAGTTCTCTGTTCCGGCGGTTGCCGTGGCGGACGTCTCCCATGGCGCCGACGCCGTCCTGCAGGAACTGCCCGAGGGCACGGAGCTCGGCGTTGGCGCGCAGGCCGTGTGCGATCTTGCACGCCGCGATGATGTCGATTGCGTGCTCGTGGCCATCGTGGGCGCTGCCGGTCTCGAGGCGAGCCATGCTGCCCTGACCTCGAACAAGCGTCTTGCCCTGGCTAACAAGGAGTCGCTCGTTGTCGGTGGCGATCTGCTTATGCCGTTGGCGCAGCCGGGTCAGCTTATCCCGGTCGACTCCGAGCATTCTGCCATCTAC
>JAEZNV010000149.1 GCA_023441725.1 Actinomycetes bacterium
CGCCAGGAGCTCACCGAGTACGGCATCATCCCCGAGGAGTGGGGCGGACAGAACATGTTCGTCAACATCTCGGCCAAGCAGAAGATCGGTATCGACGACCTGCTCGAGACCGTGCTGCTCCAGGCCGACGTGCTCGAGCTCAAGGCCAACCCCGATACGTTCGCATCGGGCAACGTCCTCGAGGCTAAGCTCGACAAGGGCCGCGGCTCGGTTGCCACCGTGCTCGTGACCCGCGGTACCCTGCGCGTGGGCGACACGCTGGTCGCCGGCCTCACCTATGGCCGCGTCCGTGCCATGCTCGACCCCAAGGGCAACGCCGTCACCGAGGCCGGTCCCTCCGACGCCGTCGAGATCTTGGGCCTGCAGTCCGTCCCCAACGCCGGCGACGAGTTCCGCGTATTCGAGGACGAGCGCGAGGCACGTGCGCTGGCCGACGAGCGTTCGCTCAAGGCCCGTATCGAGGAGCAGAGCCGCGTGAAGCACGTGACGCTCGAGAACCTCTTCGAGACCATCGCCGACGCCGAGGTCAAGGAGCTCAACCTGATCATCAAGGCCGACGTCCAGGGTTCCATCGAGGCCCTTCAGGACTCCCTCGACAAGATGGATCAGTCCGAGGTGCGCATCAACACGATCCACTCCGCCGTTGGTGCCATCAACGAGACCGACGTGGTCCTGGCCGACGCCTCCAACGCCATCATCATCGGCTTTGGCGTCCGTCCCGACGGCAAGGCCCGCTCCGCCGCCGAGCGCGAGGGCGTCGAGATCCGTTGCTACGACGTCATCTACAAGTGCCTCGAGGACCTCGATGCTGCCCGCATCGGCATGCTCAAGCCCACCGAGGTCGAGGTCTCCACGGGTACTGCGACCGTTCTGGACACCTTCAAGGTGCCCAAGGTCGGTATCGCCGCCGGTGTCCGCGTCGAAGAGGGCGAGATTGCCGCGACCGATTCCGTACGCCTGGTGCGCGACGGTATCGTGGTTTTCAACGGCAAGATCGCCTCGATGCGCCACTACAAGGACGAGGCTAAGAGCCTCAAGAGCGGCTCCGAGGGCGGTATTGGCCTGGAGAACTTCCAGGACATCAAGCCTGGCGACACCATTGAGGGCTACCGCATCGACCAGGTTGCCCGTACCGAGTAGGGGGTAGCGCTATGAAGCAAACGCAGGCAACCCGCCGTCTGGGCGAGCAGCTTCGCGAGAAGCTCGGTTATATCCTGCTCTTTGAGGTTTCCGATCCGCGTCTCGACCTGGTCACCCTGACCGCGGTCGAGGTCGCGGTGGACCGTTCGTTCGCGCGCGTGTACGTGTCGTGCGACGCGAGCCGCTACGAGGAGGTCATGGAGGCGCTTGCCAGCGCCAAGGGCCGCATCCGTAGCCTGTTGGCCCGCTCGCTCGATTGGCGCGTCACGCCCGAGCTCGATTTTCGCATCGATCGCTCGACCGATGAGGCCGAGCGCATCACGCGTGCGCTGGAAAACGTTCCCGCCACGCTTGCGATCGAAAAGGACGAGGACGGCTATCCAATAGCGGATGCCGCCCAGGAGGCAGCTTTAGATGAGTAATTCCGCCGACCTCGCATCGTGCGAGTCTGCAGATATTCAGCGACGCATCCTCGAGCTCATCGAGGGTGCGTCCTCCATTGCGATTTCGGGACATACGTCTCCCGATGGTGACGCCCTGGGCTCCGTGCTGGGTCTGGGCTTATCGCTTATGAAGTTTTTCCCCAACAAGGACATTGCCCTGCTGCTGGCAGACGATGACCCGGTTCCGCGCATCTACCGCTTTATGGAGGGCGCCGACCGTCTGGTGCCGGCATCTGCGTATACCGGCAATCCGGATCTGTTCATCTCGGTGGACGTGCCGGTCGTCGAGCGTCTGAACAACTCCGCCGAGGTGCTCCGCCGCTCGTCGCATGTGGTGTGCTTCGATCACCATCCGGCGCGCGAGGAATTTGCCGAGCTGAGCCTGAGGTGCGTCGGCGCCGCGGCCTGCGCCATGATCATCGACCGCTTTTTGGACAATTGCGGCATTGTGGCTCGCAACGGTGTCGCGACCTGCCTGCTGTGCGGCCTGGTGACCGATACCGGTCGTTTTCAGTACCAAAACGCCGATGCTGCTGCGTTCCATGCCGCCTCGCGCCTGGTCGCGCACGGTGCCGATCCGGCGCGCGTCGCGCTCGAGGTCTACCAGAGCATGCGCGTAGAGTTCTTGCATCTCAAGTCCATCGTTATGGGTCGTATCAAGACCGTGGCGCACGGTCGCGTGGCATATAGTTATGCGTACCAGAGCGACCTCGAGGCCTGCGGCGTCACTTCGGATGAGTGCGACGGTCTGGTCGATGTGGTGCGTTCAGTGATGGGCGTTGAGGTCTGCCTGTTCCTAAAGGGCATCGAGGGCGATACCAAGGTGCGCGGCAACCTGCGCTCCAAGGGTGACCTCGATGTGTCCGAGATCGCTGCCAACTTTGGCGGTGGCGGGCATCATGCCGCCGCCGGCTTTTCCAACAACGGAACGATTCGCGAGACGCTCGCCGTGGCACTTCCCATGCTGGCCGAGCTGGTGGGGGAGGATCCCGCTTCGGTGACCGTCGAGCTCTAACTTTTTGGATGGTACATGGCTCGTCGTACGCCTTCTCAAATGAATATGCTGCTCGCCGTCGATAAGCCGGTGGGCTGCACGTCCCACGACGTGGTATCGCAGTGCCGACGCGCTCTCCATGAGCGACGCATCGGCCATGCCGGTACGCTCGACCCCATGGCCTCGGGTGTCATGGTGGTGGGCGTGGGCCAGGCGACCCGTCTGCTGGGCATGCTAACTCTCGATACCAAAAGTTATGTCGCCGACATTTCGTTTGGCGTCGAGACCAACACCGATGACGCGGAGGGCGAGGCCGTTCGCACGGTGCCCGTTGCCCCCGAGCTGCACGATTTCGCTTACGCCCGTGAGCAGCTGGCCGCTATGCTTGGCCCGCAGTTGCAGGTGCCGCCAGCTTTTTCGGCCATCTCGGTCAATGGCGTTCGCGCCTATAAGAGTGCTCGCGAGGGCAATGCGGTTGAGTTGCCCCCGCGCCCCGTCGAGGTCTATGCCGCCGACCTGATCGCCGTGGGCGGCGAGGGCGATACGTGCGTCTGGACCGTGGCGTTTTCGGTAAGCAAAGGCACCTACATTCGCGCGCTCGCTCGCGATCTGGGTCGTGCCTGCGATAGCGCTGCACATATTTCCGCGCTGCGCCGTACGGCCTCCGGCGTGGTTTCCATTGGCGCCTGTCATGCGGTAGAGGAGCTCTCTGCCGAGACCGCTGCCGGTTTCGCTCTGGATCCCATCGCCGCCCTAGGTGCCACGCGTGTCGATTTGCCGGGTAATCTTGCAGACGACCTGCTTTGTGGCCGCCGCGTTCCCGTTGAACGTGCGCTTGCGGACTTCGATACGGCGAAGGCGCCGTTCGCGCTCGTGCTCGATGGGGGATTGAAGGCGCTTGCTCGTATCGAGGGCGGCCGCTTTGTTATGGAGCACGTCTTTCCGCAGGCGATCGGCGGTGTTCGATGATGCTGGCGCCCCGCGAGCTCGCGCGTATCTTTTTCGCGGGTGAGTTGGATGAGGCCCGTATCGTTTCTGCCGATGCATTTGATGGGTGCGAGTTCTTGGGTGCCGCGTCGATCGCCATTGGCGTGTTTGATGGCGTGCATCGTGGGCACCAAGAGCTGATCGAAGCGGTTATTCGAGATGCACATGATCACGGCAGCAAAGCGGTCGTGGTCACCTTCGATCCTGATCCGGACGTCGTGGTGAGTCCGTCGCCCGCCCAAAAATTGATGACGACGGCCGACCGCCTGCATGCCCTGGCTCAAACTGGGGTCGATGCGGTGGTGGCCGTCCCCTTTACGTCCGCCGTGGCGGCACTCGACCATGTCGGGTTTCTGGCGCTGTTGTCGCGCGTTGTCGACATTCGCTCCATTCGTGTAGGCAGCGACTTTAGGCTCGGCCGCGGCGGCGCTTCGGGCGTTGCCGAGATGCGCGCCTGGGGCACTGAGCGTGGGGTTGACGTTTACGGTCACGACCTGCTCTGCGTTAACGGGCAGACCATCTGCGCCACGCGCATCCGCCATGAGCTGGGTCAGGGTCATGTGGAGCTGGCCGCAGAGCTTCTCGGCCGTCCCTATATGCTGCGCGGCGTTGTGGCGGCTGGCCGTCACGAGGGCTCCGACATGGGCTTTCCCACGGCAAACATCCAGGTGCTCGACGGCATCCAAGTGCCTGCCGATGGCGTCTATGAGGGTCTGGTGCTGGTCGACGATACCGTATGGCCTGCTGCCGTTAACGTCGGCCTGCCGCCGACCTATGCCGATGATGCCGCCTCGGCGCATCTCGAGGCCAACTTGATCGGCTATGCGGGCGACCTGTATGGCGCTTCCGTGTCGCTGGCGTTTACGCGCTGGCTGCGTCCGTCTCGCGTGTTCGATTCCCTGGACGAGCTTATCGCGACCGTCGAGGGTAATATCGACGATATCCGTCATAACTTGGGTGAGCAGGGGGTGAGTATCCGTGATTAGCGATGAGGAAAAAGATCAGGTACGCGCGGCGTCGGACCTGGTTGCCATCGTGCAGGAAACGGTTGAGCTCAAGCCCCGCGGCCATGAGTTTTGGGGCTGCTGCCCGTTTCATGGCGAAAAGACCCCATCGTTTCACATTATCCCTGCTACGCAGGTGTGGCACTGTTTTGGCTGCGGCGAGGGCGGCGACGTCTTTACCTATATCATGAAGCGCGAGAACCTGAGTTTTCCCGAGTCGATCCGCTATTTGGCCGACCGTGCGGGCATTGAACTGCACGATACCGGTGCGCAGCGCGATCGAGGCACCAAGCGTGCCCGCATCTATGACCTGTGCGCTGAGACGGCTCAGTTCTACCACACCATGCTTATGCGCGGTAAGGACAGCCGTCCGCGCGAGTACTTTGCCAGCCGCGGTATGGGTGGCGATGTCTGTCGACGCTACTGCCTGGGTTTTGCGCCGGGTCGCAACGCGCTGGTTTCGCACCTGTCTCAGGCGGGCTTTACCCCGCAGGAGATGATCGACGCCAACGTGGCCGTGAGCCGCGGGCGCGGACAGCTCGCGGACCGCTTTTACGACCGTGTGATGTTTCCCATCTTTGATGAGCAGGGTCACAATATCGCCTTTGGCGGGCGCATCATGGGCGATGGTCAGCCCAAGTACCTCAACACCGCCGAGACGAGCGTGTTTCATAAAAAGCGAAACCTCTACGGCTTTAACTGGGCCAAGGAGTTTATCGTTGCGCAGGATACCGCCATCGTGGTGGAGGGGTATACCGACTGCATCGCCTGCTGGGAGGCAGGGATCAAAAACGTCGTCGCCACGCTGGGCACGGCGCTGACGGAACACCACGTTAAGACACTCACCCGCTTTGCCAAGCGCATTGTATATATGTTCGATGGCGACGCCGCCGGTCAAAAGGCCGCGCGCCGCGCGATTCAGTTTATCGAGCAGGATTCGATGGACCTGCGCTGCGTGGTGCTGCCTGACGGCAACGACCCCATGGAGTTCATCACGGCGCATGGTGGCGAGGCACTGCAGGCGCGCATTGACGCGGCCGAGCCCCTCATGGACTTTGTCTATCGTTCGCTGCAGGAGTCGAGCGACATTACCACGCCGGGCGGTCGCGCCAAAGCGCTCGAGGATGCGCTGACGCTCATCTATCCGCTGCGCGACAGCTATATGATCGACACGTACTTTATTCAGATTGCCGACCTGTTGGGTTTGGACCTGGAGACCGTGCGCGCGAGTTCGGGCCGTGTGTTTCGCGATGTCGCTAAGCGCGAGGATGCGGAGCGCCGTCGTGAGCAGAACTACGAGCGTCAACGCGCGCAAGCTGAGCGCGCGGGCGGTTCGCAGGGACGAAGCTCGGGCGGCGGTGCGGCTGGTGCGCGCAGTGCCGGTCGCGGTGCCTGGGCTGCGGGTGCGACGCCGCCGGTGTCCGCACCGGTCGAGGAGGACCCGTACGACTATGTTCCGCTTGATGCCTATGGGGCCGCGCCGGTGGAGGTCGACGAGGATCTGCCGCCAATCGATGTACCGGCGGGGATGGAAAGCGCTGCGCCCGTTGCCGATAGTTCAAGCGCGGCGGCAGCTCCGTCGATGCCGATTGTTTTGACCGATCTGGAGCGGAAATCCCTGGCGGGGGAGCGCGAGCTGCTGACGATGCTCACGAGCTACCCCGATCTGTTCCGCACGTATGCCGATCGCATTTGTTCTATCGAGTGGGTCGACCCACGTCATGAGTCCATTGCGTGGGCCGTGCTGGCAACGCCGCCGGGAACCGATCCTGTGGCATGCATGGATGCGGCGCGCGCGGTGTGTCCTGAGGCGGCGTCGCTTGTCAGCGCCGGGCGCATCTCGGCAACGAGTAAGCACCCGACCGAGACGAACATCGTCTTTATGCTCGATACGCTCGAGCTCTACACCATCAAACGTCGCATGCGAGCCGCGCAGGCCAAGTTGCGTCAGGACCGTTCTCTCGACGATGAGGCGCGTCGCGTGCTGACGATGCAGGCGGTACAAGATTCACAGCGCCAGCGCGAGCTCCAAAAGTCGATTGGTGGCGTGGCCGACCCGTTCCGTTTGATCGGTTTGGAGACCGCAGGTACCGATCAGGCCTAGATGTTGTGGTCAACCAGCGTATTCTCGCCTATATCCTGTCTTTATTTTGGGTATAGACGTTCATGTGTGTGCTAAAGTATTGAGTCCTGTGGACTACGAAGGGAGAATCTGTGCCAAAAAAGACTGAGAGCACGGGTGCTGGGCTGGAATCCTACGTTGCAAAGCTCATGGGCAACGGCTCAAACAGGACTTCGGTAACCGAGGACGAGATTCAGGTCGCCCTGAAGGATATCGATGTTTCTGATGAGCAGCTCAACGCGGTGTATTCCGCGCTGCGCAACAGCGGCATCCAGATTATCTCCGCGAGCGGAAACGACGACGCCCCGATGGCCGTCGACGATGACGATAACGATACCGACGATTTCGATGACGACGACGAGCACGATTCCGGTTCGCTTGACGATCACGAGCTTAAGATGGCCCGCCAGGCCGATGCCGAGATGGGCTCTTCCAAGAGCAAGAAGAAGCGCACCGTGCGCACGTCTCGTTCGCGTTCGCGCGTGCGCGGCATCGATGCCTCCACGGTGATGCTGACCGGCGACCCGGTTCGTATGTACCTTAAGGAGATCGGTAAGGTCGACCTGCTGACCGCATCTGAAGAGGTCGATCTGGCCATGAAGATTGAGGCCGGTCTCGAGGCTACCGAGAAGCTCGAGGCTGCCGATGCAGGCGAGATCGAGCTCACCCGCGCCGAGATGCGTCGTCTTACGCGTATCGAGAACGTTGGTCTTGAGGCCAAGCAGGCGCTCATCAGCGCAAACCTGCGTCTGGTCGTCTCCATCGCCAAGCGCTATGTCGGCCGTGGCATGCTGTTCTTGGATCTGATCCAGGAGGGCAACCTCGGTCTGATCCGCGCCGTCGAGAAGTTCGACTACCAGAAGGGCTTTAAGTTCTCCACGTACGCCACGTGGTGGATCCGTCAGGCCATTACGCGCGCTATTGCCGACCAGGCCCGTACCATCCGTATCCCCGTGCACATGGTCGAGACCATCAACAAGCTCGTCCGCGTGCAACGCCAGCTCCTCCAGGATCTGGGTCGCGACCCGACCCCTGAGGAGATCGGTGCCGAGATGGACATGAGCGCCGACCGCGTCCGCGAGATCCAGAAGATTTCGCAGGAGCCTGTGTCGCTCGAGACCCCGATCGGTGAGGAAGAGGATTCCCAGCTGGGCGACTTCATCGAGGACTCCCAGGCTATCGTTCCGCCCGATGCCGCCAGCTTCTCCATGCTGCAGGAGCAGCTCACCCAGGTGCTCGATTCGCTTGCCGATCGTGAGCGCAAGGTTATCGAGCTGCGCTTTGGTCTCGTTGACGGACATCCCCGCACGCTCGAGGAAGTCGGTCGCGAGTTTGGCGTCACGCGCGAGCGTATCCGCCAGATCGAGTCCAAGACCCTGGCCAAGCTCCGTCATCCCAGTCGCAGCAGCAAGCTGAAGGACTACATCGAGTCTTAGTAGTTACGGCGTTTTACCAAACGCCGTAACTGGTCGACGCTGCGCGGACACCAGAGCGACAACTTGTCATTCAAAGAGGACAGCATGACCAGAAGGTCTATGCCGTCCTCTTTTCATGCCAATTTGTTCGCTCTGGTGCCCGCTCGCTGGCATTGTCAAAACATCGGCGTTTCCGTTGCTGGTGCCGGCAGTTAGGCCGTCCCCAAGGGATCATGGCGAGAAAATTTCTTAAAAAAGTTCTTGCCCTTCGTCCAATCGTCCGTATAATTAACTTCGTTGCTTGAGAGCACGCACCTATTCCTCGGTAGCTCAATGGTAGAGCACGCGGCTGTTAACCGCGCTGTTGTAGGTTCGAGTCCTACCCGGGGAGCCAGAATTTTCCAGCCCTTTCCGTTGGGCTTTAAATTCCTCGGTAGCTC
>JAEZNV010000017.1 GCA_023441725.1 Actinomycetes bacterium
ACTGTATGGCGCGCCAACTCGAGGTCGCCGTACGCCGCAATGTGCCGGTAGAGCTGCATCTGCGTCATGAGGATACGGACGAGGAGCGCACCTCGCATGTGGACGCCTACAACGTGTTGCGCGAGGTGGGCGTGCCTCAGGCCGGTTGCGTGCTGCACTGCTTTGGCGAGGATCGAGCCACGATGGAGCGCTTTGTGGATTTGGGTTGTTACATCGCCTATGGCGGCGCGGCTACCTTTAAGCGCAACGGCGACGTGCGCGAGGCATTCGCGGCAACCCCGCTCGACCGTATTCTGTTCGAGACGGATTGTCCCTATATGGCGCCGGAGCCCATTCGCGGTCTCGAGTGCGAGCCTGCAATGATTTCCATCACAGCAAACACGCTGGTCAATGACCGCGTCGATCGTACCGGCGAGGATGCTGAAGCAGTTGCTCGAGCCGCCTGGGAAAATGCCTGCAAACTTTTTCAAAAATAGTTCTTGCGTTCGCGGTGGCGCTCCGTTATTCTAATTCCTGCACGCGGGCGTGGCGGAATTGGCAGACGCGTACGGTTCAGGTCCGTATGGGGGCAACCCCATGAAGGTTCAAGTCCTTTCGCCCGCACCATTAAATGAAAGAGCTCCCAGCAATGGGAGCTTTTTTGTTATGGGCCCATCGCGGGGACTTGAACCTGCGAAGGAGCGAGCGTAAAGAAAACGCGGAGCGTTTTTAGCGAGCTGGCGCGGGCGCCGGCAGGCGGCCGAAGCCGGTGCGGATCCGCGAAGCGGATGCGCGGACGTCCTTTCGCCCGCACCATTAAATGAAAGAGCTCCCAGCAATGGGGGCTTTTTTGTTATGGGCCGTTTTTGGCAGATTTGACCTATCGATTTCGCGCGGTAGATGCCCCTGTGGTCAAAAAGTGGCGAATATGAGTACTGGCACGAAAACAGAGACATTTCGCGAAGCCATTTTTGCTCATTTTACGCAACAGATGTACGCTAATTTGGCTCAACCTTGAGACAAAATGAAGTCATTTCGATAGACTTCGGGTTCAAAGAGGCGATTTTGACCCAAATACGCTGTTACTAAACTGGTAACAGTACTCATATTTGGCCTTTTTTGACCATGGGTCCTCTTGTTGGTGTCACACAGCTGCTTCGTGCGGGTATCCTAGTCCCAACGCGTGCCTATCAGAGGAGAAACCATGCTGTTGTCCGGTATCATCGCTGCCCTTACGAGCCTTCTACTTCCCATCATCATTTTGTTGCTACTGCTCCCCAACGCCTGCTATGTCGTTGAACAGCAGCATGCTGTGATCATTGAGCGCCTGGGCAAGTTCAACCGCATCGTCAACGCGGGCTTCCACATGAAGGTGCCCGTAATCGACCGTAAAGCCGCCACGGTGAGTCTGCGCACCATGAAAAACGGTTTTGGCATCGACGTTAAGACCCAGGACAACGTGACTATCGGCCTTGAGGTCTCTGCTCAGTACCACGTGAGCTATGACATGGGCGCCGGCCCGGCAGATTCGGGCATCTACAAGAGCTACTACATGCTGCAGGAGCCCGTCGACCAAATGCGTGACTTCATCACCGATGCCCTGCGCTCTTCTATCCCCGTCTACACGCTCGATGAGGTCTTTGCCAAAAAAGACGATATCGCCAAGGACGTCAACGCCACCGTGTCCGAGCAGATGGCCGCCTACGGCTTTACCCTCGTGTCGACACTTATCACCAAGATCGCGCTGCCGACCGAGGTCGAGAACTCCATGACCGACATCAACGCTGCCCAGCGAAAGCGCGCCGCTGCGCAGGAGCTCGCCGAGGCCGATCGCATCAAGCGCGTTACCGAGGCGACCGCCGAGGCCGAGGCAATGGAAAAGGCGGGCGAGGGCATCGCCAACCAGCGCAAGGCCATTGCTCTGGGCATCAAAGATTCGCTCGAGATCATCCAGGAGACGGGCGTCGGCAACGATGAGGCCAACCAGCTGTTCATGTTTACGCAGTGGTCCGAGATGATGACGGAGTTCGCTCGCACGGGCAAAACCTCGACGGTCGTGCTGCCGAGCGATTTCTCGCAGTCGGCCTCGATGTTCGAGCAGATGCTGACCGCCGGCAAAGTTCAGAACGAGTCAAAGGAGTAGACGCGCGTGAAATATACCGTTGTTTGCGTTGGCAAGCTCAAAGAGCGCTTTTGGAAGGACGCGTGCGCCGAATACACCAAACGCCTAGGCGCCTATGCCAAGGTAGATATGCGCGAGGTTGCCGATATCGATCCGGCCAAGGCGGGCGGCGTGGATGCCGCGCGCAACAAAGAAGGCGCGGCGATTCTTGCTGCCCTGCCACCGCGGGCACATGTGATTCTGCTGGCTATCGAGGGCAAGGAGCGTTCGAGCGAGGAGTTCTCGGCCCGTCTCGATGACCTCATGCTGAGAGGCAACAGCGACATCGCTTTTGTAATCGGCGGATCGGACGGCGTGAGCGATGCCGTGCGCGCCCGCGCCGACGAGATGCTCAGCTTTGGACGCATTACCTTGCCGCACAACCTGGCGCGCGTGGTGCTGCTGGAACAGATCTACCGCGCCTGCAAGATTAGCCGTGGCGAGCCGTATCACAAGTAGGTCGGCAACACGAAACAATGGCGTGGGACAATGACTTTCGTTTTGAGCAACGCATCTGAGAGGACTGTGTGATATGAAGATCGGATTTGTCGGTTTTGGCAATATGGCGAGCGCTATGGCCGATGGCTGGATTGCCGCCGGCGTGGCCGCGGGCGACATGTGCGCCTGCGCAGGCCGCTACGATGCTCTGGTTGAGCGTTGCGAGGCGCGGGGCATGGCTGCCTGCCAAGATGCGGCGGAGGTTGTTGCCGCGTCCGATATCGTGGTTGCGGCGGTCAAGCCGTACATGATCGAGAAGGTCTTCGCTCCACTCAAGGATGCGCTTGCCGACAAGGTCGTCCTTTCGGTCGCTTGGACCTGGGATAGCGCCAAGTGGGAACAGGTCCTGCCAGGTGTCGCTCATATCTCGACGGTGCCCAACACGCCGGTTTCGGTGGGCGAGGGCGTTATCGCCTGCGAGAAGGCTTCCACGCTTAGCGGCGAACAGCGTGCCACGGTGCTCGATCTGCTCGGAAAGCTTGGCACAGTGGTCGAGCTCGATTCGAGCCTGCTGTTTGTGGGCGGTACCGTGGGCGGTTGCGCCCCGGCGTTTGTCGCCATGGCGATCGAGGCTCTGGGCGATGCGGCCGTCAAACACGGTATTCCGCGCGCCGATGCCTATCGTATTGTGAGCCAGATGGTGCTGGGTACGGCAAAGCTGCAGCTTGCAACCGGCCAGCATCCCGCAGCGATGAAGGATGCCGTGTGCTCGCCCGGCGGTGCTACCATCAAGGGCGTCGTCGCGCTCGAGGACGCCGGCATGCGCAGCGCCCTAGTCAAGGCCATCGACGCTACTCTCCAGTAAACTGACCAATAAGGGACAGATTCATTTTGCAGGGTTTTCCTGCGGTTTTGTACCTTGAGCAAAAAGCGCCCCGCAACTGGCTCAATTCCAGTTGCGGGGCGCTTGCGTTTGCCCAGATAAAACCGACCAAAATAAGCCTGTCTCTATTTGGCAGGTTAGTCCCAGAAGCTGTCCTCCTCATCCTCGGACTTGGGGCCGCGGTCGACATACATTTTATGGGTGCGCTTCTCCATCACAAAGGCAAGAATCGCAAATAGCAGGATGCCGCCGGCGAAAAGGATGGCGAAACCGGTGCGGGTGCCAAACAAAAAGGAAAAAACTGCGTCCATTGGGTGCCTTCTTGCGTAGTTGAGTTGGGTCGTAAACGCCCATAAGTATATACTTGCCCATACATGTACAAGGTTGCAACCTAAATGGAATGTATATCGCCGGAGGATCTAATGCTTGATATCAAGTTTGTTCGCGAGAACCCCGATGCCATCGATACCGCCATGGCAAATCGCCAGACGTCTTGGGATCGCGAGAAGTTCTTTGAACTCGACGACGAGCGCCGTGCCGTCATCACCGAGGTCGAGGAGCTCCAGGCCACGCGTAACGCCGAGTCCAAGAAGATTGGCGCCCTGATGAAGGAGGGCAAGAAGGACGAGGCCGAGGCTGCCAAGGAGGCCGTGCGCGCCGTCAACGAGAAGATCGACGGTCTGGCCGAGCGCCGTACCGCTCTTGAGCAGGAGCAGTACGACTTCATGTCTCACCTGCCCAACATTCCGTGCGAGGCCACCCCGTACGGTAAGGACGAGGACGAGAACATCGAGCGTCGCCGCTGGGGCACCCCGCGCGAGTTCGACTTCGACTTTAAGCCGCACTGGGATCTGGGCACCGATCTGGACATCCTCGACTTCGAGCGCGGCAACAAGCTCTCCGGTAGCCGCTTCACCGTTCTCGGTGGCGCCGGCGCCCGCCTGGAGCGCGCCCTTATCAACTTCTTCCTGGACACGCACACGAGCCGTGGCTTCAAGGAGTGGTGGCCGCCCATCGTCGTCAAGCGTCAGACCATGTTCGGTACGGGCCAGCTGCCCAAGTTTGAGGACGACGCCTATCACGTCTCGGGCGACAACTTCCTGATCCCTACCGCCGAGGTCGTACTGACTAACCTGCATGCCGGTGAGGTTCTGGACGCCGACACTCTGCCTCGCCGCTACACTGCCTTCACCCCCTGCTTCCGCGAGGAGGCCGGTTCCGCCGGTCGCGACACCCGCGGCATCATTCGCCAGCACGAGTTCGACAAAGTTGAGATGGTCAAGTTTGCCAAGCCGGAGGAGTCCGACGAGGAGCTCGAGAGCATGACCGCCGAGGCCGAGTACCTGCTGCAGCAGCTGGGCCTGCCGTATCGCGTGATTAGTCTGTGCACCGGCGACCTGGGCTTCTCTGCCCGTCAGACCTACGACGTCGAGGTCTGGCTGCCGAGCTACAACGCCTACAAGGAGATCAGCTCCTGCTCCAATTGCGGCGACTTCCAGGCCCGTCGCGCCAACATCAAGTATCGCGACCCCGAGAACTTCAAGGGCTCGCGCTACCTGCACACCCTTAACGGTTCCGGTCTGCCGGCTGGCCGTACCATGGCTGCCATTCTGGAGAACTACCAGAACGCCGACGGCACCATCACGATCCCCGAGGTTCTGCGTCCCTACATGGGCGGCCTCGAGAAGATCGAGCCGGTTGCGTAGGTTGCCTGCATAAGCGATTTGCAAGGGCGCTCCTTTCTGGGGCGCCCTTTTTGTGTGCGGTGCTTTACCATATCGCGCGGACAGCTCAATAGAAAACACACGAACAAACGTTCTGTATACAGCCATCTACCTGCTATGCTTTTGTTAAATAGAAGCGAGAGGAAGGGGATGCGATGGAGCTGTTTGATGAGCGGGTAGTTTTGTTTGAGAGCGATGAAGGTGGGGAGCACCTACTAGTTACGTGTGAGCCATCCGGTATGGGTGGTTTGGTGGTGCGGCAGACGAGCGAGGGTCCGTTGACCCAATGGTGCTTTGAGGAGTCGCCGCATGTAGTCGAGACGTTTGTGGCGCATGAGGCGCTTGTTGTCCTTGAGCACTTCTATGGCGTTGGAACTTCTAATCAGGTGGCCAGAATGCTGAGCATTTCGTTTGCCGACTACGACTGTGCCCAACGGGTGCGGTCGCTTCTAGGGGAGCTTGGCGCTGGGTTCGATGTGATTGAAAAGCCAATCGATCGCACGAGAAGCGCTGATGCTTGTGGTGCAGCGTGACAAATTGAGGCCCGCGCGAAAAAAGTTTGAGATTTTGCTTGACTCTAACGAACTAAAGTGGTTTTATATGTCTTGCGCTGCGGCGTTACCTCAGCTGGATAGAGGGTCTGACTACGAATCAGAACGTCATAGGTTCGAATCCTAT
>JAEZNV010000020.1 GCA_023441725.1 Actinomycetes bacterium
TCCTGGGGACGTAGCTCAGTTGGGAGAGCGCTGCCGTCGCATGGCAGAGGCCGAGGGTTCGACTCCCTTCGTCTCCACCCTTGGATTTGATAAGCCGCTGACATTGTGTCGGCGGCTTTTTTTAAAAGAAAGGGCTGTACCATGGCCGAGTTTGAGTCCCAACCACTGTCTGCCGAGGAACGCGCCGAGTTGGAAGAGCTCCGCGCCGAGAAAGCTCGTCGCGAGGCCCAGGAAGAGGCACGCCGCGAGCGTGAGGAGCTGGCCGCCCTGCGTGCCGAGCGTGCGAAGGCCGAGGAGGCTGCTGCGAAGGGCGCAGCCGTACCGGCGCCTGCGCCCGCACCCAAGCCCGCCTCTGCGAAGCCTGCACCTGCCGCGCACAAACCTCAGCCTAAAAAGGCCGCTCGTCCCAAGTCCGTCGATCCCAAGCCGAGCCGCGACGAGATGAGCTTTGCCCAGCGCATGGTTACCTCCAAGGAGCCTACGGGCGAGAACGAGATCCCTGGCATGGCGCCGGCTCAAAAAATCATCATTGTCCTTGCCCTCATCGCGTTTGTCATCTTTATGGGCTACACGATCCTGACCAGCATGGGCCTGCTCTAGCCGATTCGCGCCGGGTGCCATGCCCGAACACTCTGCCCTTCTCCAACCCTCAACCTCTGCACAACGCATCCGAAAGGTCGCCCCATGGCTTTGACCGACATCTCGCATCCCACCGACATCGCAATGCTCACCGATCTGTACGAGCTCACTATGGCCCAGGGCCTGTGGGAGAGCGGCAAGGCCAATGAGCAGGGTTGTTTTACCGCGTTTTACCGCGATCACCCCTTTGGCAGCGCGTATGCCGTCATGTGCGGCACCGCCGAGCTGCCCGAGCTCGTCGAGAACCTGCGTTTTACGCCCGAGGACATCGATTACCTTGCCTCGCTTGAGGCTCCGGCCGGCGGCGCGATGTTCAAGCCCGAGTTCCTCGACTACCTGCGCAACTTCCGTGCGCGCGTGAACATCGACGCCGTGCCCGAGGGCGAGCTCGTCTTTCCGCGCGAGCCCATGGTGCGCGTTACCGGCCCGGCGCTGGAGTGCCAGCTGCTTGAGACCGCGCTGCTCAACATCGTCGGCTTCCAGACGCTTGTCGCCACCAAGACGGCGCGCGTGGTGCTTGCCGCTGATGGTCGCCCCGTCGCCGAGTTCGGCCTGCGCCGTGCCCAGGGTCCCGATGGCGGCCTGGCCGTTGCCCGCGCGAGCTACGTGGCGGGTTGCTCGTCCACGTCTAACGTGCTGGCCGGGCGTCGTTACGGCATCCCCGTCTTTGGTACGCACGCGCACAGCTGGGTGATGAGCTTCGATTCCGAGCTCGAGGCCTTCCGCGCGTTTGCCAAGTCGAGCCCCAAGAACTGCACGCTGCTTATCGACACGTACGACGTGCGCGAGGGTTGCGAGCATGCCATTACGGTTGCCAAGGAGATGGAGGCGGCGGGCGAGCGCCTGTCGGCTATTCGCATTGACTCGGGCGACCTGGCCAAGCTCTCCAAGTATGTCCGCGGCCGTTTCGATGCCGAGGGCCTGCCCTATGTGGGGATCTCGGTCTCCAACGATCTGGACGAGTACACGATTCAGTCGCTACTCGACCAGGGCGCGCCTATCGACAGCTTTGGCGTGGGCACCAAGCTCGCGACCTGCTACGATCAGCCGGCGCTGGGCGGCGTGTACAAGCTTTCGGCCCGCCGCGCGAGCGACGCGGAGCCGTGGACGCCGGTGGTTAAGCTCTCCGAGCAGCCCTACAAGCGCACGATCCCGGGCGTGCAGCGCGTGCGCCGTTATTACGATGGCTTTGGCGGCCCGGTCTGCGACATGATCTATGACGAGGACCATCTAGCAGGGGAGGGCGCCGCGCGCGGCAATACCCTCGTGGCCGTAAACGATGCCGCGCTGGTGACCGATGTGTCCGAGCTCGAGTATCGTGAGCTGCTGGTGCCGATCGTGCGCGACGGCAGCGCGGTGGCTCCTCGCGAGAGCATCGAGGATGCGCGCGAGCGTTGTGCTTGGGCGCTCGATCATCTGGACGCGGCTTTCAAGCGCTTCCTGTATCCGCAGACCTACGTGGTGGGCATGGAGCAGGGCCTGGCCCAGGTGCGCGACGAGCTCGTACGCAAGAACATGGCCGCGGCATCCGCCTTCCCCTGGGCAAAATGATTCCTTGGGCGGTAGGGGCGAGTCACGCTCCCTTGGCCGCCAGCTCGGCCGTTCGCTGAACAGTTGATTGGTTTGACGTATGACGACTTCTTATAAAACGATGGTGGTAAAGATCGGTTCGTCCACGGTGGTGGGCGCCGATGGCAAGGTCAACCGCGCCTTTATCGGCGGACTTGCCGATCAAGCCGCAGCCCTGCACAAGCTCGGCTGGCGTCTGGTCGTGGTGAGCTCGGGCGCTATTGCCTGTGGCTATCCCGTGTTGGGCTTCGACCGCAAGCCGGTCGGCGACCTTCCGAGCCTGCAGGCCTGCGCCTCGGCTGGTCAGTGCATCATCTCGTCGGCCTACGACGAGGAGTTCCATGCGCGCGACCTGCTCACCTCGCTCGTGCTGCTCACGCGTCACGACACGGCGCGTCGCACGTCCTACCTGCACGCGCGCGACGCCCTGCTGCGTCTGGTGGAGCTGGGCGTGGTGCCGGTCGTCAACGAGAACGACACCGTTACCGTCGACGAGATCAAGTTTGGCGACAACGACACACTGGCGGCGCTCGTGAGCTGCCTGGTTTCTGCCGATCTGTGCGTGACGCTCTCGGACATCGATGGTCTCTATACTGCCAATCCGCATGAGGACCCCACGGCCGAGTTTGTTCCTGTCGTGCATAAGATCGATGCCAAGATTATTGCCTCGGCGGGCGATTCTTCCACATCGGTGGGCACGGGCGGCATGATTACCAAGATCCGCGCGAGCCGCATCCTGATGACGGCGGGCATTCAGAGCGTGATTTGCTCGGGCGAGGAGCCCGATGCGCTCGTGCGCCTCGCCCGCGGCGAGAGCGTGGGCACGCTGTTCGATCCGCCGGCGGAGCGTCTGGACATCGCACCCCGCAAGCTGTGGATCGCGCTGGGCGACAAGGCACATGGGTCGGTGACGGTTGATGATGGTGCTGCGAAGGCGCTGGTTAGCCGTGGCTCTTCCTTGCTTGCGGTGGGTATTCGCGAGGTCGATGGCCAGTTTGCCGAGGGCGATGTGCTCGATGTGTGCGATCCGAGAGGTATGGTCGTCGCCCGCGGTATCGCCGAGGCCGATTCGGACGTGCTGGAGCTTGCTGCCGGCCGCCGCCAGGACCAGATTGCCAGCAACCGCCTGCTGGCCGACCTGGCCGAGAAGCCCGCAATCCATCGAGATAATCTGATCGTCTTCGCCTAACGGGTCGACGCTGCGCGCCGCCCAGAGCGACAATTTGTCATTCAAAAGGCGAGGCATGACCATCAGGTCTATGCCTCGCCTTTTTCATGCCAACTTGTTCGCTCTGGGCAGCGCTCGCTTCTTTTGTTCGACCCACGATTTAAAGTCACTCGCTTAGGGGCGTTTTCGCTTTCCGTCCTCTTTCTGCAATGACTTCATTAACTTGGCACTTGGGGACGTTCCTATTGTGCCGGCAGGTGGGGACACTCCTTTGCTAGAAGATTCGGCGCAGGTCTCCTCGGTTGAGGGCTTCGTCGAAGAGGTGCTTGAATACCACGCTGCCGTGCAGGCCGTCGTGCTCGAACTCGTTGGTCACCCAGGCGTGCGAGTTGCCCACGCGGCTGAGCGTGTCGAGCTGCATACCCGAATCGACGTACATGTCGTCGAAATACACCGCGGCCTGGAGTGGCACCTCGTTGCATGCCAAACGCTGCGGGTCGCAGATCTTGTCCCAGCTTGTGTCTTCCATCAGCAGGTCCATCGCGGGCTTGAAGGGCTTAAGTTCGGGCATCTGCTCGAACATCCACGGGAACATGGCCTCGCCGGTAAACATGAGCGGGCGCGCGAGCGTGTCGAACTCGGCGCGGTGTGCCTTTTCCTCTGCCGCGGCCCAGCGAATGGGCATGGTGTCTCCATCGGCGTAGATGAACTCTTGCAGCGTCCAGTACAGAGGATTCGTGCGCGTGTTGGTGCGCTCGAAAGCGCGCATCAAAAAGCTATCGGATACTGAGGCACCGCAGCTCAGCGTGCCGTCGCCATCAACAAACGCATGGTCGATAATCCAGTGCATGCGCTCAAAGCTCGGCTTCATGCCAAAGTCGCTGCCCATGAGCTGAAGGCGCTCGACCGTCATCGGCGAGCCGTCGGGTAGCACGGGCTTTTGCTCTTCGATAGCATCGGCCAGGGCCGCCACCCGCTCAACGTCGGCGGGGTAGCGGTCGTAATACTGCTGAGTCTTGGCCGCCATGCGCTGGAAGGTGTGCGCGTAGACCTCGCTGGCGCTCGCCGGGACGTGGGGGATGCCACCACAGGTAAAGCTCGCCGCCACGCCCTCGGGGAAGAGCGATAGATAGCTCAACGTCAAAAAGCCGCCGTAGCTTTGGCCGAGCGTGATCCACGGCTTGCCGCCAAAGCCCACCAGGCGCAGGTACTCAAAATCGCGCACGATGGAGCTGGCGAGGTGGCGCTTGAGGAAGTCCGCCTGCGAGCGTGTGGCATCGGAGCCGGCCGCCGTCGCGCGATCACCCAGTGCCTTGATCGTGCGCCCGTCTACACAGCTGCTGCGCCCGGTGCCGCGCTGGTCGGGAAGGACCACGCGGAAGTGCTTGACGGCTTCCTCGATCCAGCCGTCGCTTGTGGGCGACAGCGGACGCGGGCTCTCGCCGCCGGGGCCGCCCTGCAAAAACAGGAGCAGTGGCAGATCGTCGTTGATGCGGTCGGGCGCGCAAACCACGCGGTAGAAGAGCTTGATGCTCTCGGGCGCGCCGGCGATGGGTGCCGGCATAGCGCCGCGGCGCATGGTGCTGCCGACGGCCAGGAGCATCGGCTCCAGGCCGCGCCAGTCAAGGGGGACGTCGATGCTGTGGTCCTCGTCGTAATGGCCGGGGACGTGGGACGAAGTGATGAGGGCCATGTGAGTCTTCCGTTCGTTGCGGTGTTTCGGGTTGACCAATTCTACCGCCGCGGGCGAGGCCATGCGCAAATCGGCTACCATGGTGGGCAAACTACTAAGAGAAAGGGCCGCCCATGTCGGTCGATATAGCCACGTATGTCCACGATCTTGCCGTTGCCGCCAAGGCCGCTTCGGCCTCGCTTGCCACGGCGAGCGACGAGCAGCGCCAGGAGGCCGTGCGCGCCATGGCCGCGGCGCTGCGCGAAGGTGTCGACTCCATCGTCGCCGCCAACGAGCTCGATATGTCCGCCGCGCGCGATACGGGGACCTCGGCGGGGCTTCTCGATCGCCTGTTGCTGACGCCCGAGCGCGTTGAGGGCATGGCCGCCGGCCTGGAGAAGCTCGCCGAGCTGCCCGATCCTGTCGGCCGCGTGCTCGACCACCGCGTGCTTGCAAGCGGCGTGGACCTGACCCGCGCGAGCGTGCCGCTGGGCCTGGTCGCCATGGTGTACGAGGCGCGCCCCAACGTGACGGCCGATGCCGCGGGTATCTGCATCCGCACCGGCAACGCCTGCATTCTGCGCGGCGGTTCGCTGGCCTATCACTCGTGCGCCATGATTGCCGAACTGCTGGCCGATGCGCTTGAGGCCCAGGGCTTCCCGCGCGAGGCCGTCTCGATGATCGAGTCCACTGACCGCGAGGCCACCGGCGAGCTCATGAAGCTCCGCGGCATCGTCGACGTGCTCATTCCGCGTGGCGGTGCGGGCCTGATTCAGCGCTGCGTGCGCGAGTCGCTTGTGCCGGTGATCGAGACAGGCACGGGCAACTGCCATATCTACGTGCACGAGTCGGCCGACTTCGATAAGGCGCTCAACATTATCGTCAATGCCAAGACGCAGCGCGTGGGCGTGTGCAATGCTGCCGAGTCGCTGCTTGTGGACCGCGCCGTGGTCGACACGTTTTTGCCGGCGGTCGTGACCGTGTTGCACGACCACGGCGTGCTGATTCACGGCGACGAGGCCACGTGCGCTGCATGCGCTGACGCTGGGCTTGCCGAGGGCGACGACTATGTTGCCGCGACTGAGGAGGATTGGGGCCGTGAGTACCTGGCACTCGAGATGAGCGTGAAGGTCGTGGCGA
>JAEZNV010000044.1 GCA_023441725.1 Actinomycetes bacterium
CGCTCTTTTTCTCGTTGACGTAATAGGTGAGCTTCGGCTGATGGTAATTGCCGTCGAGCATCGAGACGAGATTGTCGGAGAAGTTCTTGGGAATCACGATGGCAGCATAGTATTCGCCACTTTCGACGCCCTCTTTGGCATCTGCCGCCGAGTCGACGAAGGTCCAGCCGAGCTGGTCGTTCTCCTTGAGCTGGTCGCCCACCTTATCGCCTGCGTTAAGCTCGCCCACTAGGTCGTTCTGGGTGCCCCGATCGTTGTTGGCGATGGCGATTTTAATGCCCTGGGTATTTCCGTACGGATCCCAGTTGGCAACGATGTTGTACCAGGCATACAGCGAGGGAATGACGCACACGCCCAGGGTGACCACCAGGGCGACGGGATTCATAAGCAGTCGCTTAATGTCGCGCTTAAATATCGCAAAGGAGACCTTTGCGTTGGATAGTTTGCTGCCGAGACTCACGCTTGGACCATCCATCCTGTCGTTGAATCGAATCGTACTATCGACAACCATTGTACGTAGACGCTTTAGTGCCTCGCGGCACAATGGTGCTGAGTTTTGCGGGTAGCAATATACTACGAAGATGAGTTAACGTACAGATGTACAGTATCTTAAATTCCCGCAGCTCACAAAACCACAACCCGCACAAACTAGCAATCCAACTAGTCATTTAAGAACGTCCCCAACGACTAGTCATTCAAGAACGTCCCCAATGACTACTCCGTACAAAAGCAAACGAGAGTGGAAAATCCCCCCTTCAAGCCCGCGCTCGAGCCAAAAGTGGGAAATTATCCACTCTCGTTCTAATCTAGTTACGGTGCCGTATCCCCGAACTACATCAAGTTACAAACAGCTGCCGCGAAGGCTACGGGGTCCTCGGGGAGGATGCCCTCGACGAGCAGGGCCTGGTCGTAGAGCAGGCCGGAGTACTGCTTAATCTTGTCGGCATCGCCCGCCTTCTGGGCAGCGACGAGCTTGGCGAAGACCGGGTGCTTAGCGTTGAGCTCGAGCACGCGCTGGCTCTTGGGCATACCGTCGGGCGCGCCCTCGGGACCCTTCTGAAGCACCTTCTCCATCTCGAGCGAAAGCGGACCCTCGGTGGTGATGCAGGCGGGAGCGTCAGTCAGGCGCGCGGAGACGGCAACCTTCTCGACCTTGTCGCCGAGCGCCTCCTTCATGGCGTTAAAGAGGTCCTCGTTCTCCTTGGTGGCGTCCTCGGCCTCCTTCTTCTCGTCATCGGTCGCCAAGTCAAGATCGCCGGTCGCGACGTTCTTGAGCTCCAGGTGACGATCCTCGACCTCAGGCTCGGCACCATCGGCAACTGCCTTCTCGGCAGCCTCGCGAGCAGCGTCATCCTCGTAGACCTTGGGCATATCGGCAGCCACGTACTCACGCATGGCCTGGAAGGTGAACTCATCCACGTCCTGCGTCAGCAGCAGTACATCGTAGCCGCGGTCGAGCACGCCCTTCACGACAGGCATCTTGGCCAAACGCTCGCGCGAATCGCCGGCGGCATAGTAGATTGCCTTCTGGCCCTCGGGCATGCCCTTGGCATACTCGGCAAGGGTGATCATCTTCTGCTCCTTGGCAGACCAGAACAGCAGCAGGTCGGCGAGCTCATCGGCCTTCATGCCATAGCTCGAGTAGATGCCGTACTTAAGACCGCGACCAAAGTTCTCAAAGAACTTCTCGTATGCCTCGCGGTCGTTGTCGCGCATGTCCTCGAGATCGGCGGTGATCTTCTTCTCGACACGCTTGGCAATGGCCTTGAGCTGACGATTCTGCTGCAGCGTCTCACGCGAAATATTGAGCGTCACGTCGGCAGAGTCCACGACACCGCGCACAAAGTTGTAGTAGTCGGGCAGCAGGTCGTCGCACTTCTCCATAATCAGCACGTTGGAGCTGTAGAGCGCCAGGCCCTTCTCGTAGTCCTTGCTGTACAGATCGAACGGAGCGCGACCCGGCACAAACAGCAGCGCATCGTACTCAAGCGTACCCTCGGCATGGAAGCTGATAGTGCGTGCGGGATCGTCAAAGTCGTGGAACGTGGACTTATAGAACTCGTTGTAATCCTTCTGCTCAACGTCGGAGCTGCGCTTTTTCCAGATCGGCGTCATGGAGTTGATGGTCTCGAGCTCCTGATAGTCCTCGTACTCGGGCTTATAGTCGTCGCCGGCGTCCTCGGGCTTGGGCTTCTGGCGACTCTTGCTCACCATCATCTGGATCGGGTAGCGCACATAGTTGCTGTACTGCTGAATCAGGCTCTTGAGGCCCCACTCGGTCAGGAAGCGATCGTAGGTCTCGGCCTCGCCATCGGCATCGAGCTTCTCGTTCTCGCGCAGCGTCAGGATGACATCGGTACCGTGCTCAGCACGCTCGCCATCCTCGATGGTGTAGCCCTCAAGGCCGTCGGACTCCCAAACGTGGGCGGTATCCTCGCCATAAGCGCGGCTGACGACCTTCACGTGGCTGGCGACCATAAAGGCGGAGTAGAAACCCACGCCAAACTGACCGATGATGTCGACATCGGAACCCTGCTGCTCGGCGTTCTCGGTCTTAAACTCCTCGGAGCCGGAATGGGCGATGGTGCCCAGGTTGCGCTCGAGCTCCTCGGCGGTCATGCCGATACCGTTATCCGAAATAGTGATGCTGCGGGCGTCCTTATCAAAGGAGACACGGATGGCCAGGTCGCCCTGGTCGAGTTTGACACTCGGATCCTGAAGGCTCTTAAAGTTGAGCTTGTCGACGGCATCGCTCGCGTTGGAGATAAGCTCGCGCAGGAAGATTTCCTTATTGGTGTAGATGGAGTTGATCATGAGGTCGAGCAGTTTTTTGCTCTCGGTCTTAAATTGACGCATGTGCAGTCCTTTCGCGCTACCCCTGCCCGCAAAAACGGCCCGGTTGCCCGAGCCGCATCGCAGACCTGCTATGTTCAGACTTAGATTTTATAACCTATTAGCGCGCATATATACATACGGAATCGAAAAACTGTATGTTGGAACACCCGTGCGTCGATTGCCGAGGAGTGTCCCCAACTGCCGGCAGAAAAGGAATGTCCCTATCTGTCGCCCATGCGCTTGGCCATCCAGGCATGAGGCTGGCCTTCGTCTTCGTAGTCCACCGGTGCAATCTGCGTGTAGCCGGCCTTGGTGTAGAGCGGCAGCACGTACTCCTGTGCATGCAACTTTATGAGCTTGGCGCCGGCATCGCGCGCAGCAGCTTCGCTGGCTTCGACAATCTTGCTTGCCAGACCGCGACGGCGCATGGCGGACAGCACGGCGACGCGACCCATAATATAGGTCTCCCCCGCTGCGATGCCTTCGTCCATATCGCACGCCGGCGAAACCGGAGCCTCTGCATCTGCCGCGCACTCCAGTTCCTCGGGAAACACGCGCGAGCAGCCGGTGAGCTCGCCGTCCACGTACAGCGTCACATGGATGCAAGTCTGCGCCTCATCGATAGCGTCGAATTCACTCTCGTAGCCTTGCTCGTCCATAAAAACGGCGCGGCGCACCAGCGCCGCGTCCTCAAAGCAACCCGTCTTAAGTTGGATATCCATAGCTGCCCCTTCATTCGATGCGAACGTTGGGGAAAAATTTTAGCGGAAATGAGCTCCCACGCTAAACTTCGCGCGTGCTTTTGCTAGGCAATCGTAGTGGCCCACGTTGTGGGCATCGCTCGCGATATAGCTGTACAGGCCTTGCTTAAACAGGCGCTGCGCCGGCTTCTTTTCGTGACCGAATCGTCCACCTGCGATAAAGTCCGCCGAAGCCTGCAGCTTGCAACCCAGGTCGACCAGACGTTCAGCCACGCTCACATCCTTTTGAATCGCACGATAGCGCTCGGGATGGGCAATAATCACCTGGTAACCGCGACACTGCAAGTCGTAGATCGTGTTCTCGTATTCCTCAAAGTCATACGAATCAGCACGTGTCGAGAGCTCAAGCAAAAACTCGTTTGAGCCATCGAAATGCAGGCGATCGGCCCATTCGATGCCCAAATCCATGAGCTTGGCATGATTGACCTCAAAGCCCATCTGCAAATGCATATCGCCCGCATGCGCGCTAAGCAGTCGATAGGCCTCCCACATTTTTTCGAAGTCAAAATACGGGTCCCGGCAGTG
>JAEZNV010000068.1 GCA_023441725.1 Actinomycetes bacterium
TAGTATCCAAGCATCCCCACGACGCCAACGAGACCACTTGTCTTTCGTCCAAACCTATCGGCAATATAGCCAGTGGGAACTTCAAGGATGAACTTGCTCACTTGATATGCAATCATCATGCTAGAAATCGCCACCATCGAGAATCCGACGAATTCAAGGTAAACCGTCAGAAAATACAAAATGGTGCTGAAGTTCGACAGAAAAACGAACGTCATATAAAGCAAAATCGTACGATTGTTCATGCTCCGCCCTCCAAGAGCCAATAACCCAAACCGAAATCTTGGAAAAGCATGAGGGCAGAGCCGTCAGCCATGTGTTACAAGGCGTCAACATTCACTTGACGCCACGAGGCCAAATGACCTCACGAAGCGAGATAACGCAATAGGTGAAGAAATACCGTCTGGTGTCGATCGGTCCAGGCATTTTGTCGATAGCAAAAGTAGATGGGCAAGGCTACGTCATGTGAGGCTTCAATGGAGCACTCGCTCACTTCCGATCCATCCGATGCGAGAGAAGAGCCAGAAAAACCCAATATCAATCCCCCGGCTTGAAGAAACTCAGTCTGCGCCCTGTTTCCGTATTCGACGTCGCGGAAACGGAAATTAACCAGCTGAGCTTCGGGACATTGATTGATTGATTGCATTGAGACAGGGCGACAAATTAATGGGAACAGCTAACCTGCCGCCCAGTAACTCACGAACGGTCATAGCACCCACAGATCGATGACCCGCTGGGCACGAAAGAACCTTGAGCTCCTTTTCACCCAAGTATTTCGAAGAAAGGACACTATCCCTTGGTTCCTCAAATGAGATGGCCGCATCCGAAATGCCAAGCACAAGTGATTCAAAGCATGTGGCCGTTGGCTGATGCCAAACATCAAGGTGAATCTGGGGGTGCGAGCTTTCAAACGAGTCGTACCAGTTTTCGGAAAAAAGACGCCCCCGCCCGTGAAGACAGGGGGCGTAAAGACGGAAGTGGCCGTCGGGCGAAACGCCGCCGTTCCCCGATTGAGCGTACTTTTTGAGATCGTCGACTTGTGCCAGGATCACGCGTGCACGACGCGCAAATTCTCTGCCCGCCGGAGACAAAACAGCCTCCCCCGCCGATCGGTCGAGCAAAACAATCTGATACTCAGATTCCAACTTTTTGATTGCCGACGAAACGGCCTGTGGGCTCACGTGAACGGCGCGAGCCGCTTTGCGCACGCCGCCGTAGTTCGCTACCGCTTGAAGGTATTCGAGTTGAGAAAGCTGCATAGGTTACTCCAAAGGCAGCCAAGGCGACGGGCTGTGCGTCCTCAGATGAGGTTCTCGCCCAGGTTCTTGCCGCCGAGGACATGCATGTGGAAGTGCATGACGGTCTGGCCGGCGTTGACGCCCTTGTTGGAGATGACGCGGAAGCCGTCCTCCAGACCCTTGGCCTTGGCGACCTCCTGGATGGCGTGAGCCATGGCGCCCATGGTCTCGGCAGGCACGTTGTCGGCGATGTCGCTGTAGTGCTTCTTGGGAATCACGAGCGTGTGGACCGGTGCCTGGGGGTTGAGGTCGTCGAAGGCGATGACCTGATCGTCCTCATAGACAACGGTCGAGGGGATCTCGTGGTTGGCAATTTTGCAGAAGATGCAATCACACATGGTTGGTTCCTTTCTCACAGACCAAGGTAGTCTTTTTGGGACGGGGCTTTTTTGACTACTTTTTCGCAAGCGCAAACACTTGGCAAGCCGTCGCGCAAGGGTAGTCAAAAAAGCCCCGTCCCAAAAGACTACCCCAAAGTAGGCTGCGAGATGGTTAGAATGAAAGGTTGTCGTCGGTGTTGGCGGCCTCGCCGTCGGCGAGCACGTCGTTGCCGTCGACGTCCTTAAGGAGCACCGAGACCTTCTGCTCGGCATCGGACAGGCGGGTGCGTAGGCTCTTGAGGAGCTCGACGCCGCGGGTGTAGCTCTCGAGCGACTCCTCGAGCTCCATGTCGCCCGACTCCAGGCTGCGGATGATGAGCTCCAGCTCCTGCGAGGCCTGCTTGTACGTAAGCTGCTCGACCGGGGTCTTCTCTGCCATATCTGTTTCCTTTCCTAAAGGTTTATCGCTATGAAACGCGGCCTACTCGACCGCGTTGACGGTTGCCGACACGTTACCGTCCGCCATGCGCACGCGAATGGCGTCGCCGGGCTTAAAGGTCTTGGCGTTCGTAGCCACGCCATCATCGCTGTACGCGATGGAGTAACCGCGGGCAAGTACCTTAAGCGGCGACAGGGCATCGAGCGACGCGGCAGCTCGGCCCAGATCGGACGCGGGTTTGCTGAGCATCGTGCGCCCCTGATGCTCCAGACGGGAGCTCGCGAGCGTGAGCGCATGGCGCTTGCCATCGAGCCCCGAGGTGCTTGCGATCAAGCGCTCGGGCAGACGCTCGAAGTTGGAGCGGAAGGCCCCAACCGAACGCGTTATGGCGCCGGACAGACGATCGGCCGTCAGGGCAAGCTCGGACTCGCGACGCTCGACCATAAACGTTGGATCGTTGAGGCACGGGCGGCACGCGGCCGCATCGAGCGCGTCGCCCAGACGAGCCGTATAGGTGTCCCAGGCACGACGACCGCGCTGGTCGAGCATTTCCAAATCGACCTGATCTGACCCGATCATCGATGCCATCGCAGCACTCAGACGCTGATGACGTGTCTCGAGCACATCGGCCAGCTCCGTCATAGCCGGCGCCACCGATTCTGCCGCTGCCGTTGGCGTGGAGGCGCGACGGTCGCTCACCATGTCGCAGATCGAGGTATCGGGCTCATGCCCAATGCCCGTCACCACAGGCACGGGACAGGCTGCCACCGCGCGGGCAAGCTCCTCGTCGTTAAAGGTCATGAGGTCCTCAAAGGAACCGCCGCCACGCACGAGCAAAATGCAATCGGGCGCCGGTGTAATGGCAGCGGCGCGGCGCAAGCCTTCAATAAGCTCTGCCGGTGCACCCTCGCCCTGGACCTTTGCGCCCACGCAGACAAGCTCGACGAGCGGGTTGCGACGGCGCAGCGTACGCTTGACGTCGTCGATTACGGCGCCCGAAAGCGAGGTGACGACCGCCACACGCGAGCAAAACACCGGAATGTGACGTTTGCGCGCCTCGTCCATCAGGCCCTCGCGACGCAGCTTTTCGGCCAGTTGCGCCACTTGTTGACGCAGCAGACCCTCCCCCGCCAGCGAGAATGAGCGAGCGACAAAGCTCATACGACCCGTGGGCTTGTAGAGGTTGAAGCTGCCCTTAAAGCTCACCTGCATGCCGTCGCGCAGATCGAAGGTGCGCTTAAGGTAGGCGCCCTTCCAGATGATGCAGTCGACGGCCGCCGAGTCGTCCTTGATTTGGAAGTAGCAGTGGCCGCTTCGGGCATTGGGACCACGAAAACCCGTGACCTCGCCCAAAACGCTCAGCTGCGGAATGGCATCGAGCGCGCCGGCGGCGATCTCCACCGCTTGGCTCACGCTAAGCTCTTTGCGCTCCTGATCGTCCGAACCGTCGATCTCGGCGGAAACGGCATTGCCGGTTAGGTTCCAGCCTGCCACGCAGCCCCCTTTCGTCATCGTGCACAAGGGCTCCGGCCCCGTGCAAATTTAAGTCCAACACATAGTACAGCGCCGCGAGGACACGAATCCCCGCGGCGCCTGCCTGTCCTATTTGTTATCGGTTGGAATTTCTGTTGTAGCGAGCCATCATCCTATTTGTTATCGGTTGGAATTTCTGTTGTAGCGAGCCATCAGGTAGAGCAGTTGAATGATCGAAGTGAGCGCTGCGGCCACATAGGTAAGCGCGGCTGCCGTCAGCACCTTCTTGGCGCCGTTGACCTGCTTGGAACTCATGCCCGACTGTTCGATATACGCCACGGCGCGGCGACTGGCATCGATCTCGACCGGCAGCGTAACCAGCTGGAACAGCACGCTAAACGAGAAGAAGACCAGCGCGAGGGTCGTGAGCCCCGCGATGTTCATGAACAGGCCCATGAGCAGCACGATCGTCCAGGTGTTCTGGGTAAAGTTGACGACGGGGACCAAAGCGGTACGTACCTTCATCATGGCGTAACCGCTTTGGCGCTGGGCGGCATGGCCCGCCTCGTGGCAGGCGACGGCAACACTTGCGACCGACCCGCCCGAACGGTTGGCATCCGACAGATACAGGTTGTTGTCCTGCGGGTTGTAATGATCGGTGAGCTCGCCGGCAACGCCCTTGATGCCCACGGCGCTACAACCGTTGGCGTCGAGCATGCGGCGAGCGACCGTGGCACCCGTATCGCCGTCCGAGCGAACCTTAGACCACGTCTTGTACGTCGAGTTGATATAGCTCTGCGCGGCAAGGCCAAGCACCGTGCAGACAAGAACAACCAGCAGGTACAGCGGGTCAATGCCAAAGCCATATCCATAGTAATAAGGCATGCGAATTCCTCCGAATCGAGTTACACGTTGGAGGCATTCTACCCACTCAGCCGACTAGGCTTCCCTATAACAACTCAATCTTTCCGTCCTTCACGGTGAGTCCCATGTTGCCCGAGAGCAGATCGTCCAGGCGCGAGCCCACGAGCTCAAAGCGCCAGCCTTCGCGCAGGGGGCTCTGCTCGGGATGCTCAATATAGTCGGCCAGGTCATCGCGCGAGGCAATGACCGAGGTCGCCACGCCCGAGCGCTCGGCAACCAGGCGAATGAGCGCATACATCAGGTCCGTCACGCTCTCCAACTCCGGCGAAATCTGACGGTGCCCGCGCACCATGAGCGGCAGGCGATCGTGTGGGCAGCTCGCACCGCGCTTAATGGCCATGAGCGCGCCGTCCACGTCGCGCTCCCCCAGCTGGTCGGTACCGCGAATGCTGCGGAACTCCTCAACACGAACGGGATTACGTTTAACCAGGGCCAGCAGCGTATCGTCGGACATGACCCACTTGCGCGGGATGTTGCGGCGCTCGGCGCGGTCCTCGCGCCAAGCGGCAAGCTCGCGCGCGATACCCAGCTGATGGCGGCTACACGAGTTGATGCGCTTGACCTTGCGGAATGCCTCATGGCGGTCGGCGCGGTAGTGCGACTCGTCGGCCAGCGGACGCAACTCGTCGAGCACCCAGTCCACCCGGCCCAGCTCGCGCAGGCGACTCATCATCTCGGTATAGGCGACAATCAGGTACTTGACGTCATCGATCGCGTACTCGACCTGCTTATCAGTCAGCGGGCGGCGCGACCAGTCGGTCAGCGACTCGGTCTTGGGCAATGAGACGCCACAAAACGTCTGCACGAGCGCGCCGTAGGAAATCTGCTGGCGCTCGCCCAAAAAGGCGGCGGCCACCTGCGTGTCAAAAATGGGACGCGGCAGCACGCCCACGGTATGGAGCATGACCTCCATATCCTGCGAGCAGGCGTGGAAGACCTTAGTCACGCTCTCGTCGGCCATAAGCTCGGCAAGCGGCGACAGGTCGTCGATCACCAAAGGATCGACCGCGACGCTCTCGGCAGGGGTGGCAATCTGAACCAAGCACAGGCGCGGGTGGAACGTGCGCTCGCGCAAAAACTCGGTATCGACGGCAATCGCGTCAAACTCACGGGCGCGCTGGCAAAAGTCGAGCAGAGCCTGATGTGTGGAAATGTACATATCAACCCATCGAATAAGGTTAGGCCCGAAAAACACGGGTAGGATATCGGCATTGCCCTACAACTATACTCGGTTAGTCACAGAACGGGAACGTAAGTATGCGCTGCCTTATCATCCACAACCCGGCATCGGGCCCCAGCTCAGATGAAATCTACGCGTTCACGCACGCCCTCGCGCAGGGCGGCGACGAGGTCGTGATGCGTTTTATCGGCGATGGCATGGAGCCCGAGGACGCCGTGGCAGACGTGCGCGAGTTTGATCGCGTGGTCGTTTCGGGCGGCGACGGCACCGTCTCCAACGTGCTCGACCAGATGCGCGGGTGCGGTGTCCCCACGCTCGTCTTCCCCTCCGGCACAGCCTGCCTGTTCTTTAACAACATCGGTAATGCCCCCGAGGCAGCGGCGCTTGCCAAGGCTTGCCGCGCCGGTCGCACGGTCAAAGTGGACATGGGCGAGCTCTTTTGGCTCGACGAGAACGGCAACGAGAAGCGCCACGGCTTTATCATCATCGCCGGCTCGGGCTTCGACGCCGAGATCATGATGAAGGCCGCCCCCGCCAAAAACGACATCGGCGAGATCGCCTATTTCCTGTCGGCGCTCGCCACACCCAACCCCACGGTGGCGCATTTTACGATTGAGCATGACGGCATTGTCGAGGAGCTCGATGGCATCTGCTGCATGGCCGGCAACACCTCGGTCATTCAAAACGACATCAACCTGTTCCCCGATTGCCGCATGAACGACGGCATGGTCGACATCGCGGTCATCGAGCCCGTAAAAACCGTCCAGCTCCTGCCCACCGTGATCACCGCCGCACTCGACCCCGCCGGCAAGGTGCTCGGCCGTCCGCAGTTCAAGATCATCCAGACCAAGGAAGCCAAGATCACCTGCACGCCGTCGCTGGGCATGCAGTTCGATGGCGAGATCATCTCCAGCAACTCGGGCGTCTTTGGTGCCCGCGCGCTTCCGCAATGCCTCGATCTCATCGTCGACGAATTCTCCCCGCTCGGAAAATAGGAGGACCCCATGAACGACAACCCCCTGATTGGCTTTATCGTCATCGTCTTGGCCATGCTCGTCGGCTATGCGATTAACGTGATCCACCGCCGGAAGAAGTAATTCCACATTGGTATGATATTCATCCAATTATCGTCTCCCCCGTTGTTTATGCATTTGCCAGACAGCGGGGGATTTTTCTTTGTGCCCCGTGCAAGGCGCTTTATTCAGATACAGTAATTGCAGGGCGTCTTTATTTAACTAAAGCTAGATAATGAGTATTCTTGTCCGCTCATCGCATATTTTAGGACGCTCATCGAGTATTTCATCGAAATAGATGAATACTATTTAGACTTCCGATAGGCTAATAGATGTATTTATTAGCTGAAATCCTGCACGGTTCCGCGGGGTTTCAACGGTTGGGAGGGATCATGAGGTTTACTCATCCTGTCAACACGCTCAAAAAGCTCGGCTGCGGCCTTGCGTTTGGAGCAGCGGCCATCATGGCCATGCCGACTTCGGCGCTCGCCTGCACCCAGATCTACATGGGCAGCAAGCTTACGGCAGACGGCAACACGTACTACGGCCGTTCCGAGGACTTCGGTCCGCGCTATGTCAAGCACTTTGGCATTGAGCCCGCACACAAGGACGGCAACAAGTACACCTCGGTCGAGTCCGGTTTTGAGTACAAGTCCAAGGGCGCAACCTACCGCTACACCTTCGTTCGCGACAACCCCTCTCAGTGGGAAGATCGCTACGACGCATATTCCGAGGCTGGCATCAACGAGAAGGGCGTTTCCTGCTCTGCCACGCTGAGCACCTCCTATAACGAGAAGGCCGAAGAGGCCGATCCCATCACCGAGGAGACTGGCATTGGCGAGTACAGCTATGCCAGCGTCATCCTGGGCGAGAGTGCCACGGCCCGCGAGGGCGTCGAGCTCATCGGCAGCCTGATCGACGAGCAGGGCGTCTGCTCCAACGACCAGATCATCATCGCCGACAGCACCGAGACCTGGCTGTTCGCCGCGCTTTCCGGCCATCAGTGGATTGCTATGAAGCTCGCCGATGACATCGCCTCGCTCAACCCCAACATCGGCAACCTCACCTATAACGTAGACCTCGATGACACCGAGAACTGTCTCCATTCCGAGGGCATCGAGTCCATGCCCAAGGAGAAGGGCTTTGCCGAGTACACCGACGGCAAGTTCGACGTCGCCAAAACCTACGGCGAGGAGATCGGCGAGGCCGGTATGCACCAGTGGTCGCGCTATATCCAGGGTCGCGATTACTTCATGGCCCCGCTGGCTGAAGGCACTGACTACGAGATCGTGAAGGACGAGCGTGAAGATGCTCGCGCCACGACCGGCGCCCTGGTCCACGAGATGCAGCCGCTGTTCTTCCAGCCCGGCAAGTCCGACTGGAACACCTTCGAGATGATCCGTTCCTTCGCCGCCCGCGGCGAGAATGTCGCCGGCCTCAACGCCAACACCGACGGCGCC
>JAEZNV010000133.1 GCA_023441725.1 Actinomycetes bacterium
TACAAGATTCGAACTTGTGACCCCATCCGTGTGAAGGATATGCTCTACCCCTGAGCCAATCGCCCGTCGCCTTTCGGCAAAAGAGATACTATCATAGCCGCGCGTGGTTTACCAAGAACTTTTTGCCTCGATTTTAAATTCGTGGGTGCCAGTCAAGCAAAAGCGACAAAAGCAATCGGCAAACCCACAGCTAAACCACCATTTACCGCTTAATCCACGAAGTCTCGGGGCGGCAGATAAGTCGCGCGTTGTTGTAAGCCATGTCGAGCGTGAGGCAGGTGCGCGCGGCGTAAAAGCCGTCCTCGCGCTGGATGGTCAACGCCAGCTCGGGCTTGTCGCCGGTCAGGCACAGCGGAAGGAGCAGCTGAATCCGGCCGCCGTAGAATTGCGGGACGGCGAGCGTGTAGTTGGCTGCGGCGCGGCGGGCGGCCTCGACGACGGCGCCCTCAAAGGCGCGGCGCAGCAGCAGCGAGTTGCCCTCCCCCATCAGGCTGGCAGGGATGCGAGTCAGGTTCTCCTCGTCGCCCAAAATGTGGTCGATGTTAGAACGGATGGGCAGGCGGTAGTCAAAGACCAGCTCGGAAGGGTCCTCGGCAAAGCGCACGCGGCACGGCAGGTACTCAAACGAGACCAGCATGGGGTCGCTTTCCTTAAAGAAACCCTTTAAAAACCAGCGCTGGCGCGCATCGGGCTTGGTGTTGGGCTCAAACAGACCGTAGATGGTCTCGTAGCGGCGCGTGTACAGGCCGGTGTTAAACAGGCAACGGTCGTCGTCGAACACCAGAGGCAGGTTGGACGGCGCAGTCTGGTCCGCGTCGCGCTCGGTCAGGAACACCGCGCGGCTGAACGAAAACGGCAAGTAGTTTTTGAGGATACGGTTGCTAGGACCCCAGTCCTCAGGATCGGCGAGGTCGGCCAGGCGGTCGTAACAGGGCTCAGGGCAGAACGCAAAGTCGTAGACATTGCTGCACAAGGTACCAGGGATTTCCATATGGCTTCCAATCAAGATAATGCCAGGCGTGCGGATGCTTTGATTCTATACGCGCGACGGGTCGCCCATGCCCGCAATGCAACCGCGGCGCAGCTCTTCGGCGAGCCCACTGGTCGTACGGTTTCCGGATACGAGGTCCTGGATCCAGGCGTAGTACTGGTTGTCTTTGGGGTCGGGGCTGTCGGATAGCACGACCGGAGTGCCGGCGAACCTTAGGACGGACAACGCAAAGACAAGGCTGGTGCGCTTGTTACCGTCCTCAAAGATGTGGTCCTTGACCATGTGCTCGGCCACGTAGGTGACCTGGTCAAAGATGTCTGCGAAGCGATCTGCCGGCGATTGACCGAATATTGTACAGAATGCACCCGCAAGCACGGACTCGACACGTCCAAGCTCAAGCGCTGCCCGGTTTCCCGTGGCGTCAGTCGTATAGCAGCGCCCGACCGTCAGCAGCGTGCTGTGTAAGCGCATCACGGCCGCGGCCATAGCTTCGAGCGAACCAGCATCATCGAGCACGAGCGGCGCGAACGGATGAGCGCTCCGCTGCATAGCCGCCATCATGAGTTCTCCAAGAGCCTGAGCGCGTTAGGCATGCCCTCAATGGTCAGTCGAATGGCTTCATCGATCGACGTGACGCCGTTGAGCAAAATCGGTGATGTTGAAATTGCCTCGTGCGTTATTGAATGATCTTCTTGAACAGTGCGACCAGCGCCGTCATCTAGCTGAACATAGCTCCAAAGCATGTCTACCTCCTCTATAGCTTTACGGACGGAATAGCCCGCGAGTCGTACTCCAGGGCAACCGGCTGCCAGACGAGGTCTTCGATGGCGCAGCTAAGGGTGTTTGCGAGCGCCAGTGCCGAGGAGACCGAGGCGCGGCGTAGGTCGAGCTGGTTCTGCTCGTAGAGTTGTATGGCGCGAAGTTTAACCCCCGATTGGGCGGCGAGCTGTTTTTGCGTTAGGCCGGCCGCCTTTCGTGCCGCTTTGAGGCCCTTTTTGTCTGCCTGGGCGTTGTTCCATTTTTCGATGACAATCTGGGCGAATTTGTCCTCGGAGGCCTCGTGAAGCGGATGGTACGAGCCGATGATCCAATCGAGCGGGGCGACTTCAAGAAGGTCGCTAAAACACAAGCTGCACATCCATTGCGCATAGGCCAAAACCCAGCCCGCCCAATACTGAGGCGAACGGCCGAACGGATAGGTCTCCCTGCATGCGACGGGGCTTAGTCCCGCATGAGCGATAATTTCGCGCGCGAGCTCGTCGCCCGACATGCCGCAGACGACGCGAGGTATACCGTGCTCAAACTGTTTCATCTCAAAAGCGTTCGACAGGATCGCCGTCAACTCGGCTGGATTCAACCCTTGGTCACAGAGAGCAAAATCGACCGCCTCGCCCAGCGTTCTCATGGCATCCTCGAGATACATCTCACTGTAGGCGTGGGTCATCGCCCGTCATCCCCTCTCGAATGATATCGACGATACGAATTCCCTCAAACGGATTTTCGGCATGTAGCTCCCGATACTGCTCCCTTGCCGCTACATCTCGCTCCTTGGCCAATGGACCATACAGAGCTTGTGGCGCACGTTCAAATCCAGCAAAACGAATGCTCTTAAACGCGCGCTCGCTTTTGAGCACAAACTGCTCTCCCAAGTTGCCGAGCCTCATAGATCGACCAAGCTGATCGACGGTAATCGTATTGTTCACAAAAGCTCTGGCATAGCTAAAGTACGAGTCATCCGCGCGCCATCCCCTTATCACGTCGCAAGCGCTCGTGTCAGGTAGAAAATGATCGTGGAGATATTCGCACGCCCCCACGGCAATAGCGGTGTCCTTGCGAAAAGAACGATGCTCTACAAGCAACGCTATCCAATGCAAAACTGAATATTGCGGCGATAGCAGGTCGAGTACCTTGAGATCGGCCATATCGAGTTCATAGCGATTCGCAAAGCCATCGGCATCACGCGAGCATGCCCATTCCCTTGCAAGATCGAGGCTCTCTGTGCAATAGAATCCCTGTCCATAGTCGTTATGGACTTTCCCCAGGCCAAGCTGAGGAGTCTCAATAATTTTCTGAGAACCATGCCACAGTTCCACGCGAATCTCCTAACAGGTATCGCCCTAGCGAGAGTTTACCAGAATATCGTCAGAGCGATACCTGTATTCAAAGAGCAAGAGAGTGTATGGAACCGAGTTTGAGTTCAATAGTGGCTTCAAAGACTCTCCAAGTCCGGAAGTATGCGACAAAATTCAGACTTGCTGATCACGCCGGAGCACACTAACGCCTCTACCTGCAGTTTCTTTGCAAGAATAGGGCAGTGTGCTCGGCTGGTTCTGATTTTCCCCACACTTCCGGAAATCGGGAGCATCAGCAGCGGCGTGCAGCTTTGAGAGCCGCTGTTCCCAGCACGAACAGCAATGCGGACACGGCAATCCAATGGCGTCGGCGGTCTTGGGAAGTGATGAGGAAGTCGCGGTTGCAGTCTTGGGGTTTGAGGTCTTGGCGACCGTGGTCACCGCCGTCGTGCTTGTCGTCTTTGTCGCGATTGCGGGCTTCACCGTGGGGCGCGTCGCTTGTTCCGTAGCGGTCCCTCTATTAGCAGGGTCAACATCGGCAGTGGACCCGCCATCCCCCGGCGCCTCGCCGCCAGATGTATCGGTCTCCCCTGTCGGGACGGTGGCGCCCTCGGGCTCTACAACAACGTGCGTCACCGTCATTGAGCCTGCGTCTACCATGCTGTCGGCCCCAAAAGCCCTGTCCAGTAAAACGATATTCAAGCCATGGCAGTAAATGGGATGTGACCGCGTCGATCTAGCATTGGTTTTAAGAGTTGCTTAGGTGCAGTGCGTTGTGAATAGAATTAATTTAATCGATTTAAACCCATTATTAAATGCGTTAAATAAAGTAAACCTATTTGACGAAAAAATCGTCAAATACTATTCTGATGATAACTACCAGGTTATTGTGAGGTAGCTGATCACCCAGGAGACGCCATGCTTATCAGATTTTCATTTAAGAACTTTAGGTCTGTAGGCGAAGACCCGATAACACTGGACATGGTCTCGACCTCTAAAATCCAGCGCTTTAAAGATCATATTTGCGCAACTTCGCATAACGCGCGCATTTTAAGGAATGCCGTTATCTATGGAGGTAACGCTTCCGGTAAGAGTACGATTTTTACCGCGCTTCTCTTTATGAGGCATGTTGTTTTAAATGGCGCGCTTCCTCAGGGGGCGCAGGTTGAGTATTGCAAGTGTGGCGCTGGCCTTAAAGATCAGGAATCGGTTTTCGATATTCAGCTCTATATAAATGGACGCGCGTTCGATTATGGGTTCAGCTGCAACTTAACTCAACTAAAAGTTATTTCAGAATGGCTTTACGAGCTCGGTGACAAGCCTGAGAAATTATTTGAGAGAACCGGTTCGGATTCCGTTGATTGCCAGGGTCTCGAGCAAAACTCATCCGAAGTTGACCAAACGAGGCTTGGTGTATATCGCGACGATTTCCTCCATCGTGCACGCGAAGGCATGGGATCGGAGCTCTTTTTGTCGGCGCTGGCAAATGGCAGAAATTATTTAGACGGCTCTGCTTTAGCGTCATTGGCAGATGTCTATTCTTGGTTCAACTCCAATTTCTCGCCCATTGGTGCGGGTCAAAGCCCTATGTCTTCTGAGTTTTATGGACACGGTGCCAATTTGGATAAGGTCGCCGAGGTGCTGGCCTCCTTTGATACGGGCATCAATAGCCTCCACAAGCAAGAAATTGGGATGGATGAGCTCGAAAAGTATATTCCTGCTGAAGCCCTGCTTTCCATTAAGCGTATCGTCAGTGAAAATATCCCTTCTGGCCCTCAGACAGAGTCCACTGTAACGTTTCGCAGCGACGACGTGTTTCTAAGTATCGAAAGCAAGGGTGTGTCCGAGCCGCACGCCACGGTGCTTAAACTACGCCACGAGGGCTCTGTTCTCGACTTCGATTTTGGAGAAGAGTCGGACGGAACCAAGCGATTGTTCGATTTTATGGACATCTTATTTACTAAGAGCAAAGACAAGCTGTTCCTGATTGATG
>JAEZNV010000042.1 GCA_023441725.1 Actinomycetes bacterium
TGGAGGATTCTGATGGCTGCACGCTTTGGTGACATGCTGCTCGAGCAGCGTCGCCGAATGGGCCTTTCCATTCAGCAGGTCGCCAACACCATCAAAATCAGGCCGCAGATCATCGAGTTTTTCGAGAATGGCAATTTTGCATCGATGCCTCCGCGCGGCTATGCGCAGGGCATGATTTCGAGCTATGCGCGCTTTTTGGGCCTCAATCCGCGGGAGGTCGTCAACGCTTATTTTGACGATTTGATGGCATATGAGCGCGAGACGTCGCAGCAGGGCGGTCGTTTTCAGGACGCCGCCGGCTACGTCAATTCGCGTTCCTCGGTCGACAACGGCCGCTTCCTGATGGTTCAGGGCGGGCGTTCGACGCGTTATGGCCAGCGCCCTCAGCAGGCTGGCTATGTTACCGAAACGGGCTCGAGCGAGGAGATTCGTTCCCAGCGCGATCGTTTTCGCAGCACGCCGGCGCCCGAGGAGCGCGCACTCCCCGCTGCCCGCGGTGTCGCACGAGACCCTCGTGCCGGCTACGGGGATGGTGGTTATTCCGATCGCGGGTACCGCGGCGTTTCTTCCGGTCGTCCGCGCGGCGGCTATGCAGACGCCGATACTACGCAGGTGACGCCTCGCCTTCGATCTCAGTCACGGCCTTATAGCCAGCGCTCCTCAGCGCCTCGCTCGGGTCAGCGCAACTACCAGGGTCGCGGCGAGCTCGCCCCCCGCTCGGGCCAGCGCAATATGCAGCGCCAGGGCAGTTATCGCGGACGTTCCGACAATAACCGCGGTCGCATGCCCCAAGGCACTGGTCGCGGTGGTTCAAATCGTGAACGCGGCGGTGGGCGTGCTCCCCAGAACAACGGTCTCGATCCTCGTATCGTTTACGCCGGCATCGGTGCCGTGGCGCTGCTGTTGATCGTGCTCATCGTGGTGCTCCTACGTGGCTGCGGCTCCTCGGCGCCCGATTCGACGCCCGAGACGCCCGTTGCCACCAAGACAACGACTAAGAAGTCTTCCAAGAAGACCGAATCCGTCGATGAGGATGAAGATGCCGATGAGGCGACGGACGAGTCCACCGATTCGGACGCCGCCAAGACGACGGCCAATAAGGAGGAGAACGAGGTCACAAAGGTCAAGATCTCCGTTGCCAAGGGCAAGACTGCTTGGATTGAGGTCAAGGTTGATGGCAAGTCGGTCTATGGCGCCCAGGCGACCGGACCCTTTGAGCAGGAATACACGCCCGAGTCCTCGATCGAGATCACCACGTCCAAGCCTTCCGATGTCACCGTTACCAAGAACGGCGAAAAGGTTCGCTACGACACTAAGACGTCGGGCGTGGCACGCGTGACGATCACCGTTCCCAAGAAGGAGACGACCGACTCCAAGGACGGCGAGAGCTCCGACGGCACCGATGGCACCGATGGCACCGACGGAACCGATGGAACCGATACCCAGTCCACGGACGGCACCGATACCGCCACCGACGGGCAGACTACGCCTTATTCAGACGACTATTCGTACGACAGCTACTAAGCCGCTCGTAAGCGAAAGGATTAACCATGGCTAAAGATTCCAGCTTCGACGTCGTGTCCGAGGTCAATATGCAGGAGGTCGACAATGCCTTCCAGCAGACCACGCGCGAGATTTCCCAGCGCTATGACCTGAAGGACTCCGGCGCCACGATCGAGCTTTCGAAGGGCGACAAGCTCTTTACGATCAACGCCCCGGCCGACTTTGTCTCCAAGCAGATCGTCGATGTCCTGAGCTCCAAGCTCATCAAGCGCGGTATCGATCTTAAGGCCGTGTCCTGGGATGCGCCCCAGGCTGCATCGGGCGGTACCGTGCGCGTGCTCGGTCACATCGTCGAGGGTATCGACCAGACGACTGCCAAGAAGATCAATAAGGACATTAAGGATCAGAAGCTCAAGGTCAAGGTGACGATCGAGGCCGACAAACTGCGTGTTTCCTCTGCTTCCAAGGATGCGCTGCAGGCCGTGATCCAGTTCCTGCGTGACCAGGACTACGGTCAGCCGCTGCAGTTCACCAACTACCGCTAATTCATTCGAAAGGACCGCTCTCCAACATGGATACTCCGTTGGGCTCCGCACTCTATATCACCCTCGGGTGCGCCAAGAACGAGGTCGATACCGACCGTATGCGTTCGCTGCTGACCGCCGCGGGCTACGAGGAGGCATTCGATCCGCAGGATGCCGATATCGCCATCGTCAATACGTGCTCGTTCCTTGCCTCTGCAACGTCCGAGAGCATCGAGACCACGCTCGAGCTTGCCAATGAGGTGCAGGACGGCGTTCGTTCCTGCCCGATCGTCATGTGCGGCTGTGTGCCGTCACGCTACGGCGACGACCTGCCCGACGAGCTGCCCGAAGTTGCGGCCTTTGTGAAGGCCGACGAGGAAGACGGCATCGTGGCGGTCATCGATGACGTGCTGGGTGTCGAGCGCGAGATTGCCGCCTATATTCCGCAGGTCAAGCGTACCGTCGAGGGCGCTGTCGCCTACGTCAAGATCTCCGATGGCTGCAACCGCTTCTGTAGCTTCTGCATGATCCCGTATATCCGCGGTCGTTATCACTCGCGTAATGCCGAGAGCATTATCTCCGAGGTGCGCGACCTGGTCGCCGGTGGCGTGCGCGAGATCGTTCTGATCGGTCAGGACACGGGCATCTGGGGTACCGACTTTGCCGACGAGGACCTCGCCGAGGGCGAGCCGCGCAATCTGGCGCAGCTGTTGCAGGCCGTTGCTGAGGCGGTGCGTCCTCATAACGTGTGGGTCCGCGTACTCTACCTGCAGCCCGAGGGCATGACTGACGAGCTTATCGAGACCATTCGCGATACGCCCGAGGTGCTGCCCTATATCGATATCCCCGTGCAGCACTGCGATGCGCGCATCCTTAAGGCCATGCGTCGCTCCGGTTCGCGCCAGGAGCTCGAGGATCTGTTCCGCGACCTGCGCGAGCGCATCCCCGGTATCGTGATCCGCTCCACGGCCATGGTCGGCTTCCCGACCGAGACCGACGACGAGTTCCGCGATCTCATTGACTTTATGGACGCTGTGGGCTTCGACTACACGAGTGTCTTTGCCTACTCGCAGGAGGAGGGTAGCCTGGCCGCCAAGATGGAAGGCCAGGTCGATGAGGAGGTCAAGCTCGAGCGCGCCCAGGAGGCCATGGACCTGGCCGAGTCGCTCGGTTTTGCTGCAACTGCCGCACATGTGGGCGAACGCGCCCAGGTGATCGTCGACGGTATCGAGGAGACCGAAGACGGTGCCGAGCTCATCGGACATGCCTGGTTCCAGGCGCCCGATTCCGATGGCGCGGTGCATCTGGATGCCAGCGAGGCATCTGTGGGCGATATTCTGACGGTCGAGTTTACCGATAGCTTCTGCTACGAGCTTATCGGTCATGTTGTGGAGTAGGAGAGCGTCGTGGCTAACGAGAGTAATAAGGAACTGACGAGTGTTTGGACGCCCGCCAACATCGTGACGTGCGTGCGCATCGTCTTCATTCCGGTGTTCATGATCGTGTCGGCGCTGTCTCACACAAGCGTTGCCGGTACGGATTTGAGCACCTTCGACGGCCCGCTCGCCGCTGCCGCCTTTGTTCTGTACGTCATCCTGTCGTGCACCGATAAGGTTGATGGCTACCTGGCTCGTTCGCGCAACGAGATCACCGACTTCGGTAAGTTCCTGGATCCCATCGCCGATAAGTTGCTCGTGTTCTCGGCTCTGCTTCTGTTCTTGGATTTTGGTACCGTAACCGTGTGGTCGGTGTTCATTATCTTGTTCCGCGAGCTGCTGGTGAGCGCCCTGCGCATGGTCGCGAGTGCGGCCGGTGTGGTCGTTGCCGCCGATAAGCTTGGCAAGTACAAGACGGCGACGACGATGGTTTCCATCTGCGGCTATCTGTGCGTCTTTGCGATGGCCGGTCTCCAGCTGGGGCCGGTGTCGCTGCTGCTCGGTGTCTATTCGGTGTCGCGCTTCCTGTACGTCATCGCCGTGATTTTGACCATTGTCTCGGGCGCCCAGTACTTCTGGAACTGTCGCAAGATCGTCTTTTCGGTCTAGGTCCTGGTGGGTATGACGGAGTCTTATTTGCTAATCGCCGCATACAACGAGGAACTGGCGCGCGATATTGTCGAGCGCGCGAGTGCCCGTGGTGTGACGGTCTCGACGGCGGAGTCGCTGACGGCGGGTATGATTGCCTCGACGATTGCCGATATCCCGGGTGCCTCGGCGGTGCTTCGTGGTGGCGCGGTGACCTACTGCGATGAGATCAAACATCGCGTGCTCGGCGTTAAACAGGAAACGCTCGATCGGTTTAGCGCCGTGTCGCACCAGACGGCTCGCGAGATGGCCGCAGGCTCGCTGGAGCTTTATCAGAGCGATATAGCCGTAAGCGCAACGGGCTACGCTGGGCCCGGTGGTGGCACCGAGCAAGACCCCGCCGGTACGTTCTATATTGGGTGGGCGTATCGCGCGGCCGATGGGGGAGCGCCGGTTGTCGAGTCTGCGCGCTGTCATTACGAGGGCGATCGGTCGTGCGTTCGTGCTCATGCGGTCGCGGAGGCTTTGGAGCGCATTGTTCGCGTGCTCAATTCTATGGAATAGACATGGTTTAAGGGGCCTTAGGGCCCCTTAATTGTGGAGATAGGGACCTTTGACGGAATTGGTGTTTGCGCTGGTATAAGGCCTAAATTTATTCGTGCACCTCTATTTGTGATTGGCGTGGTCAAGCGTTTGGTCGGTGATTGGTCGGCGTTTGGTCGGGTTTTGGAATGGTCGGGTACATATGATGAATCTGAACGGTTGACCACGAACAGCCGTTCGTTTATTATCGATGCAGGTTGTTAAGAGGAGGGCTATTCATGGCCAAGAATTCAGGTCCCGTACGTACCGTTCATGCTCGCACGACGGGTAAAGAGC
>JAEZNV010000049.1 GCA_023441725.1 Actinomycetes bacterium
CGGCTGGGGTCATGAGAAGCTCTCCCCCGCGCTTTCGCCCGCCTGCAAGTTCATGATGATGGGTGTCATCGCGTCCAACTCCACCGCCATGAGCGAGTACGTGCTGCACATGAATGTTGAGCGCTTAGAAGTCGCCCTCTTTATCCTGGCGTTCGCCATCAGTGGCTTTATCATCGGCATCCTGGTCGCCCGCGCGCTGCATCTGCCGTATAGCGAGACGACCACCATGTGCTTTACCTGTGGCATGCGCAATATCTCTTCGGGCGCCGTCATCGCCACGCAGTACTTTCCCGGCGAGGTCGTGTTCCCCGTCATGTGCGGCACGCTGTTTCAACAGGTGTTGGCCTCGATTATCGGGCATCTCTTTGAGCGCCTAACCGGCGAGGAGCGCGCCAAACAGCGCAAGCGGGTCAAGGCCGGCCGCGACGCGATGGCAAGCTAGGCAGCACGCTTTTCGCAGGCGCTCGCCTTGCTACGCGAGCGTTTCCAGATGCGCGCGTAGGCGCTCAGCATCAACATCGAGCGTCGTCTCGGCATTGACCTGGGCCAGACGATAGCCCACAAAGTAGGGCGATACCACCCAACGTGGCAGCGCCTTGGCAATGGTCCGGCCGTCCATGTGGTAGAAGAACAAGTTGTACGACTCCGCGCGACCGCCGTGGTGCTCGTGCAGGATATAGCGCAGGGCCACCTGAATCGCATCGGCAAACAGGTCCGCTTCGGCTTGGTCGCGGGCGTCGTCGCTGGCGGCGATTCCCTGTGGAGCCGAGACGTTGACCTCAAAGAATCCCATGATCGGCTCGGTTGAGATGTTGACCGAGATTCTCCCCTGCTGCCAGACATTGATGCCTTCAAAGTTGGTAGAGGTCAGCGCCGCATAGCCGTCCTCCTGTTCCAAGCCCACAATCTGCATGTGTGGATGGACGAGGCTGCCGCCCGAAAGCGGGCCTTTGTTCTTGTACATGAGCACACTGCGGTACTGTTGGGAATCGATCATCTGCTGCCAACAGCCCAGGGCAAACCTCATCACATGATGCAGCTCATCCGGTTCATAGGTCACCAGGTCGGCGTCGTGATTGGCCGACTCGATCAATACGGTCTGACGGGTGGCCCGCAAGGTCTTGAACTTATTCTCGAGCCAGATGCAGTCACCATCGCGCTGGATGATGTTGGCAAGTCCCTCCGTGTCGCAAAAGGGGCACGCGGTACCAGGGCGACGATTATCGTCGGGCTTGCCGCTCGCCTGCTGAACGTCAAATACGAGCGCCACGGACTACACCTCCAGCGGCACGATCTTGGTGCCATGGAGCTCGAAGACGCCTAACGCCGCCGCGACCGCGTCGCGATTTGCCGTAGTGATGCCGCCGCCGGGAAGGATGGTCAAACGATCGCCCGCATACTCGATTAAACGAGCCAGGTGATCGAAATTGTCCTCGATCGGCGTACCGGCCGCGCCGCCATGCGTGAGGATGCGCGTAACGCCGCAGTCGGCAAGTGTATCAATCGCATCGAGCTGAGCCTCGGGCGAGAGCTGGTCAAATGCCATGTGGAAGGTGATGTCAAGGGATTCGCGCTTGCACTCCTCGGTCGCGCAGCCCGTAGCCATAACGAGGGCGCCGAGGGTGAGCTCGTCGAGCGCCCAGCCGCCGGCACAGGGCTTGCAGCAGCCAAAGACCAGGCCGTCAACGCCGGCGCTCACAGCAAGGCCCAGGTCCATCTCCATCATGCGCAGCTCGTCCTGGTTGTAATGAAAATCGCCACCACGCGGACGAATCATGCACATCACTCGCGCGTCATGCTCGTGAGCGTAGCTGACCGTAGCGCTAATAACGCCGGCGGAAGGCGTGGTGCCACCGACGGCGAGGTTGTCACACAGCTCAATGCGCCCCGCACCGGCCTCGATGGCCGCCGGCACTCGCTCAAAGTTCTCGGCACAAAACTCGTACAGCATAGATAGGCCCCCAAAGACAGCAGATGTTTTCCGACGGGCATTGTCACACATCCCCATGAAGTTGCGGTGGAATAGGAACTGTTTTGGCCTCTGGAGCCTTCATTTAGTCCCTATTTCACCGCAACTCAAAATGTTCCCTTGAGGGCGGCGCAACTGGCCGAAAAATGTTGCCGATGGTGAATGTTGCGCAACAAGATTTCGGAATCCCGATTAACCATGGCAGTATCGTCATTCGAATCCAGAGGAAAGGATTGCCATGTTTAAGAGCATCCATAAGAGCGGAAGGATCGCAGCAGTCGCCATCGGCCTGATCGCGGCCTTGTCTCCGCTCGCAGCCCCTCCAGCAGCATTAGCCAGCGGCAGCGCACCGACGCCTGAGCTTGAGAAGTCGTATAACTTTAAGGTAAGTAGTGAATACTCGGATATCCGCACGAACGGCCATACAAAGTTCGGCTATCTGTACGACTGCGATGACGATTTCAACCGAAAGACAATATCCCTCATCAATTTCGATGATGGCAGCATGAGCCCCATCGATATATCAGATGAATGCCTTGATTACGCATATCTCACCGATAGCGATCAGCTCTACTGGGAAGACGGTAATAATTTATTCGTATTCTCACCAGACAACCAGACCCAAACAGTCCATCCCATCACTTCGGCCAAATATGCCTACACCGATGTAACCGTCTCCGATGATGGCAATAGGGCTGCTGTGGAGCACTATGACGATGAAGACGATCCTAAATTGGTCGAAATCTATGATCTTGAATCCGACAAACTGGTCCAGACATACCAGCCAGATAAAGATGACTCTTGGTGGTACTACAGTTACTCAAAAGACATGAGCCGCCTATATGCCTTACAGGACAATACCGAGGACGGCGTCGTTGCACTTAGGGTTTTCAACTGTGATACAGGGTCAACAGAATTAAAGACCGTCAACGTAAAAAAGGATAATAGGTCTTCGAATATCTACAACATTACCCTCAGTTCTAACTCGGACGACATTTATCTTCAGAGCGACATTGCACTAATAAAAGCTGACCGCGACGGAAACATGAGCGTTCTTCTCAATGACGATGAGCATGCTCCTAATAATTTCTACTCGGAATCAGTCAAGTTCTACCCAATCTATATAAAAAGAGGGTCAAACGAGCTATTTGAAGAGGCTGAAGGTTATTACGACCTAAACGATAATGATGCAAACGTTGGCGTCTATGATTTGGGAAAGGAAGAGATTATTAGCTCGACCGCCTTCCCCTTCGGCGGTGGATACCTCAAAGACATCTCACATGACGGTAAGGCCCTGCTCGGAGTAAGCACAGATGGTGACAAAGACTCGGCATGCCTAGCTGATGCAAAAACCGGAGCAAAGAGCGAGTTTGGCTCTCATTGGTCCGATCTTTGGTTCATGGACGGTGATCGTAGGATTTTGGAAACCTATAACGATGAAAACGACCCTGCGACGGTCCACGTGAACATCTATAAGTCCAATATCCCCCATTCCCTGCCCGAGGATGTGCTGTACTTTGTCCAGACTCACCTACCGTTTGTTATTGGCGGTGGCGTGGCGATCGTCCTCATCATCGGTGGCGCGATTGTTGTCCTTTGCATCCGCAAAAAACGCGCGAAGGCCGCGAACGGTACGACAGCCGCAGCCCCCAAGCCTCAGCGCAAGCAGCGCCGTCGCCAGAAGCGCTCCCAGCAGAACGCCGTGGCGCCCGCGGCACCGACGATGCCGGCAGCTCCAAGCGAGCCTGCCCGCTTCTGCCGTCACTGCGGAACCCCGCTCGTACCCGAAGCCCAGTTCTGCCCCAC
>JAEZNV010000186.1 GCA_023441725.1 Actinomycetes bacterium
GCCAGACGATAGCCCACGCCGCGCACGGTCTCTATGGCGCTCGCACGCTCGCCGAGCTTTTGGCGGAGCGTCTGCACATGCACGTCGACGGTGCGCGAACCGCCGTCGAAGTCCCAGCCCCATACGCTCTGCAGCAGAGACTCGCGGGTAAAGACCACGCCAGGTTTGCGCATGAGGTACTCGAGCAGGTCGAATTCGCGCAGCGTGAGTTTGAGTGGTTCACCGGCAACAGTCACTTCGCGGTGGCTGGGCGAAAGTACGATATCGCCCACGCTGAGCACATCGCTCGCCTGCTTGACCATGCCGCCGCGGCGCAGCAGCGCACGGCAACGGCTAGCGAGTTCCATAAGCGAGAACGGCTTGGTCAGGTAATCGTCGGCACCGCCATCGAGCGCCATGACCTTGTCGAGCTCGGTGTCCTTGGCGGTGAGCATCATAATGGGCACCGTCGCCGTCAGGCGATCGGCACGCAGGCGACGCATAATCGCCAAGCCGTCGGTATCGGGCAGCATGATGTCGAGCAGCACGGCATCGGGCACCCGTCGCGCCACGGCGGCCTTAAACTCGCCATCGCACGAAAAGCCCTCGGCCTCGATTCCCTGCTTGCGCAGTGCGTAGACCGTCAAATCCCTGATGTTGTCATCGTCCTCGACGTAATAGATCATGTTGAACCCCTCTGCGGCCGGCATGACCGCATCTTAACCCTAAAGGCGCCTGCACTAGATGGTATCAGCCAAAACGGCCCGTCAAATAATCCGCCGTGCGCGGATCGGTCGGGTTTTTGAAGAGCTGAGCGGTGGGCGCATGCTCCACCAGCTCGCCCAGCAAAAAGAACGCAACCGAGTCGGAAATGCGCGCAGCCTGCTGCATGTTGTGCGTAACGACCACCAACGTGCAGGTCTCCTTGAGCTCGCAGGCCAGCTGCTCCACCACCAGCGTCGATACGGGGTCGAGCGCCGAGGTCGGCTCGTCCATCAGCAGAATGTCGGGCTGCACGGCCAGCGCGCGGGCGATGCACAGACGCTGCTGCTGGCCGCCCGAAAGACCCAGACCCGATTCCTTGAGCTTGTCCTTGACCTCGTCCCACAGTGCGGCGCGCCGCAGGGAGTCTTCGACCAGCTCGTCGAGCACGACGCGGTCGCGCACCCCCATGCCGCGAGGACCATAGGCGACGTTGTCGTAGATGCTCATGGGAAACGGATTGGGGCGTTGGAACACCATACCCACGCGCTGGCGCAAGCGGCAGATATCGTAATCGCCCAGGATATTCTGGCCGTCGAGTGCAATCTTGCCTTCAATGCGGCAATCCTTGATACCGTCGTTCATACGGTTAAAGCAGCGCAGCAGCGTCGACTTTCCGCAGCCCGAAGGCCCGATGAACGAGGTGATCTGCTTGTCACGAATTTTGATGCTCACGTCCTTGAGCGCATGATGGTCGCCGTAAAACAGGTCAAGGCCCTCAACATCGATGCGCGTCGGCGAGGCGGCAAGGTCCTGCGCCGTGGGGCGAGTCGCATCCCCAACTTCGCGCTCGTGCGCGGCCTCGGCCTGCGCCTCTATGAGTTCCTCAAGCTCCGTAGGCTCCATCGCCGCAGCAGCCGTCATACCGCATACCTCCATATCGATATCAATTCAGCAGTATCGATAGTAGAAATCGCGGCTCATACGCACGTGAGCGCATTGTCAAGTGTTTGTAAGGGCACGCTGGTTATGCAACGGGAAGCGCAATGGTAAACACCGTGTGCTCGGGCGTCGATTCGCACGCAATGGTGCCGCCGTGCGCCGCGACAATCTCCTTGGCGATGGCAAGACCCAGGCCGGCACCACCGCGATTGGTCGCACGTGCCGCGTCCAGGCGATAGAACTTCTCAAAGATCACCTTGAGCTTAGCCGCCGGAATCGGATCACCCTGATTGATAAAGCGAATTCGCACGCCACCGTCATCTTGGCGCCCAGCCTCAATCGTGATGGTCGATCCTTCGTAGCTATAGGCGATGGCGTTTTTCATGATGTTGTTGAACACGCGAGCCATCTTGTCGCCATCCACGAGCACCGTCAGGTCCTCACGCACATCAACTTGGACATCTTTGTGCTGCTCGTTGAGAATGGGATAGAACTCATCGGCCACCTGCGCCAGCAGCAATCCCAGGTCGACGTAGCCGCGCGTGAGCACAATATCGTGGAAGTCAAAGCGCGTGATATCAAAGAACTCCTCAATAAGCGCGTCGAGTCGGTGCGCCTTGTCGAGCGCCACGCCCGTAAAGTGTGCGCGCTGCTCAACCGGCAGGTCGGGCGCCTCCTGCAACAGCGAGAGGTAGCCCACCACGCTGGCAAGCGGCGTGCGCAGGTCATGCGCCAAGTATGTGACCAAATCGTCCTTGCGATGTGACTCGTCACGCAGGGTTTGCTGGACTTTGCGCTCGCGATCGCGCACACGGTTGAGCACACCCTCGACCTCCAGGAAGTCGCCGTCGATGTTGTCCCACGCGTCGGGATGATCGATCAGACGGTCCTGAATACGGGCGGCAAGCACGCGGTCGGAATGCTGCTCACCCTGCTCATAGCCCTGGTAGTACAGAGCGCGGCCGCAAAAGAACAGGACGCACACGGCGAGCGCCAAGACAAAGCCAAGCATGTTGAATACAAAGCCGGCATCGAACAGCACCGGTCCCTCAATGCCACCGAGTGCCATGGCGCCGATCGCCAGCGTCATGACCCACGCGGCACCGCCGATCACCACGCAACGACGCACGATTTCAAAGCGATCGATCAGCAAGAAGCCGATGAGTAGCACCGCTAAGATACCGGCGATGTTATCAGTGCCGATCAGCAGCAGACTCAGCAAAAAGAGCAGCACCGTCGCAAGCGCGCGATTATCGACGACCGCCCTCACGTATTCAAAGAGTCGATCGGGCACCTCAAACGTCTGCTTATCGTCTTTTGTCATGTCCATGTCCTCGCAAACAAAGGCGTTATTCGATGATATAGCCGACGCCCCAAACGTTTTTGATAAAACGCGGCTTCTGAGCGTCGTCACCGATCTTTTCGCGCAGGTGACGAATGTGTACCATCACCGTATTGTTGGAGCCGGGCATAAAGTCCTCGTTCCACACCGCGCGGAACAGGTCCTCCACGGGCACCACGCTGCCGCGATGCTCGGCCAGATACAGCAAGATGGAATACTCGATGGGCGTGAGGCGCACCGGCGCACCGTCCACCGTCACGGAACGAGCGTCACGGTTGATCTCGAGGCCGTCGAGCTGGAGGGTCGGCGACTCGGTCGCCTGCGCGCGGCTGCCGTAGCTGGTGTAGCGGCGCAACTGAGCATGAACGCGCGCGATGAGCTCCAGCGGGCGGAACGGCTTGACCACGTAATCGTCCGCGCCAAGAGAAAGGCCTTCGATCTTATCCTGCTGGGCATCGCGTGCCGTCAACATAATTACGGGATAGGTATGGCCAGCACGGATGGTACGCAGCAGCTCAAAGCCGTCGATATCGGGCAGCATGACATCGAGCAGTGCCAGGTCAAACTCTTGCTCCAGAATTGCCTTGGCCGCATCGGCCCCGCTGTAGGCGATCTGGACGTCAAAGCCCTCCTTTGTAAGATAGATACCAACCAGGTCGGCGATGGCCTTCTCGTCATCAACTACCAGTATGCGCTCGTTCATGCGTGCTCCTCTCGCGCTCCATTATGCCCGAGGCGGCGCCCGCCACACACAACAAGCGCGGGCGATTAAGTCGACCTTAAGCACCCTTGCGCCCGTTCGAGCACGAATGCGGGCCATGCGCGCGGCGAAACTCAACCTGAGTGAATGCATCAAGTTGATTTTGATATTTAATTACCGCTTTTCTTTTCGAATCCCTTGAGACCCGCCATATCCATCTCTGATTGCAGGCGCTCAGACAAGGCTAGAGCGGAGATACCCAATGCACGCGCATAATCAAATTGTTCGTATAGCTTAAGAGACCGTTCTCCTGTTTCGACCTTCGACACAAACGATTGCGGCACGCAAAGGGCGCGCGCAATATCGACCTGGGTCAAACCAGATTCTTTTCTCATGCGAGCGAGGCAACGACCGCACACCTTGTTAGCGTCAACGTTCATGCCGTCAAAGCTATATCCCGTATCTGGATATCCCAAATTAGGATATTCTTGGTTTATTAAACGGGGTTCTTGCCCATTCAGCTCCTACCGATTGGAATGCGATGGAAATACTCGACCAAATAAAATCCCTCAAAGAGCTGCAGGAAATGGGGGCAATTAGCCAAGAAGAGTTCGATGAACAGAAGCGTCGAATTCTCGACCATCACTTTGATGGAAGTAGATTAGAGACATCCAACACCCGTGGTGGGCAGGAACCCCGTGGCGAGCAGGGACTCTTTTATTCCAACACCGCAAACAACAATTCCCCAGCAAATTCAACGTCCCCAAAAAGTAAGATAGTCGCCGGATTGCTTGCAATATGCCTTGGCGCCCTTGGCATCCACAAGTTCTATCTCGGCTATAAAAACGAGGGTATAGCAATGCTGCTAGGGACGCTGCTCGGATCGCTTTTAATTATTGGGCCTTTAGTCATGAACCTGATTTCCTTCATCGAGGGAATCATCTACCTCACAAAAACTGATAGCGACTTTGAAGTCCAGTATGTCCTCGGCCATAAGGGGTGGTTTTAATAATGCTCACCAAGACGAAATACCTGCTTAAGAATAATAAGTTCGCATTAGCAGCAGCAATCGCAACCGTCTGTTATCTATTCTTCTCCTTCTATTACATTTTCCTTTTTAGTGATGGATCATTTGAAAATGGGTTCATTGACGCCATCGATTTAAATAACCTCTTCTCCGGCATGAGTGACATCGAACATCTTTCTGAAGTTGTGCTCTTGCCAATAACAGCCCTATTGGTTTTCGTCAAAATTGCTTGGCGCTTTGCCATGACGGCACTACCCGTTTTTCTCATCGGAGTTTACCTATTCACGAAGCATATAGGAAAGCAATCTGTTTTATACGCAGCTCTTGTCTCCATGGCGCTATCAGACATCATTATCTTGTTGCAATCCTCCCCGTTTTATCTCCTGCCACTTGATCTTCTCACCATTGCCGTATATCTAATCGGCGTAAAATTCAGCGACAAAACCGAGCTAACCCCGGCTTTCTGTTTTAGCGCACTCGTTCTTATCGCCGGATTCTGCTGGGGACTCAAGCTGGCCCCTTTTGTCCAAGGAAATGCTGATCCAACATACAACGTAAGCGCGCTGCTCCAATACATTTCCCTTTGGACGTTGTTCTCCATGGCCCTCTTTATACAGAAGCCCATTAAATCTAAAAACGTCGTAAACGAGTCTGAGCAGGCAGAAATCACCGTTGCAGACGCCCCTCTGGCTTTAAATCATCCGCGCAACAGTCCTGCGCAAGTCCCCGTTGAGCAAACGATTGCCATGCTAAAAGAGCTCAAAACGCTTCTTGATGCAGGGGCAATCACTCCCGAGGAATATGAGAGCTACAAGCAACGCATTCTGAATCAATAGCATTATTTACAAGAAAGCCCACTGGAGGCTCGATTCGTAAGGAGCAGTCCCAATGCTCGATAAGTTTAAAAAGATGGATCTTCCGAAACAAGCTGCATGCGTAATGCTGTCCTCCGCACTCTGCGCGTGCCTGATTGGTTATCTGGGCTCCGTTGGCTCAACTATTTCACCGTATGGCGCAAACCCCGATGTTCCGGAAATATCGTCTGTAATCGACAGCGCAAACGGCTTTTCGGACAATGCCTATGACTATGGCGACTACGACAGCGATTACGATTGCTATGAAATTAGCGACGGATATGGCGACAATGTCGCATCTCTGTACTACGACGACGATGGTTGCGATATCAAGCTCTACGTAGACGCAGATGAATACAATTGCGACGAAACCCTCGAGGAGCTCTCTAGCGCAATCATTCTTGCTTGTGACCCCACGGTCGGCACCCATACGGCAGCAAAAAAGATATTTAATGATTCTTTTTATACTGGTTGTATCCACAATGGAGTCACCTATAGAGCCGACGATGACAGCAGCGTTAACTATATCTTCGAGCTTAAGCTTGAAGATGATTCGAATGATTAGCTGAATAGCATCTGGCGCGCATTTCGCGCCACAGACACCACCGTTTCGTAAAGGATTCACGGCCCGCTGTTTCGCAGGATATACTTGAACAAATATGCATCCATCGTCGAAAGCGAATAGCCGTGACTTCATATCCCTCCCGTATAACTGTCCGCCTTCATGCACTTGCCGCCGGCTTTGCCTGCGCCATCGCCCTTGTTGCCGGCGTGCCCGCTGTTGCCGGCGCCCAAGTGCTCACGACCGACGACGTCTGCGGCAAGACCGCCGACGTCCGCGGCATCACGACAGAAAACCTGCCCGATATCGAGGCGACGAATGCCCTTGTTATGGGCAAGGACGGCACCGTCTACTATGGACGCGGCGCCGATGAACAGGTCAAGATTGCCTCGATCACCAAGGTCATGACCGCAATCCTGACCGTCGAAAACTGCAAGATGGACGAGAAGGTCACGGTGAGCAATGCTGCCGCCACCGTAGGCAACTCGACTGCCGGCCTGCTCGAAGGCGACGAGCTCACCGTGGAACAGGCACTACGCGGCCTGATGATCCCCTCGGGCAACGACGCCGCCACCGTGCTTGCCGAGTACGTGGGCAAAAAGATCGACCCCAAGACCAAAAACGCCGAGGCAACCTTTGTGAAGGCCATGAACGAGCGCGCCAAAAAGCTCGGCTGCACCGGCACGGTCTTCGAGAATCCGCACGGCCTGGATTTTGACGAGTGGGCCGGCGATATGCACTCGACCGCACATGATGTAGCACTCATGATGCAGGAGGCTATGAAAAACGACACGTTCCGCGAGGTCGTGGCGAGCGAGGACTCCTGGATCGAGGTTACGGGCGCCGACGGCTCCGACCATTCGCATTCCATGGACACGCACAACGTTTTGCTCGGTCAGGACGGAAACATTGGCGGCAAGACCGGCACCACCGACGACGCGGGCTATTGCTTTACGAGCGCCTACAACCGCGACGGCGACGAAATCTACACCGTTATTTTGAACTCCACCACCAACGACCAGCGCTTTACCGATACAGCCACCCTTGCCAACTGGTACTACGGCCACAAGGCCACGGTCGCGATCGCCAACACGCAGGAGAAGACCGCCAACGGCAACCCGCTCATGGCACGTATTAGCCAGACAGATTGGACGGACAAGACAATCGACGCCACGCTCGCCGACCCCGCCGCGCAGGCAACGGTGTTCTCACTCGCCGGCGAAGTGACCGAAAAGGTTAGCTACGATGACCTTTCGGGCACGGTGCATGTTGGCGATAAGGTGGGCAGCGTTACGCTTAAGCAGGACGGCACCAAGATTGCCGTCATGGACCTGGTTGCCGACGAGGAAGGAACGGGGCCCAATCCCATCGAGTGGCTGCTTGTGAAGCTCGACCGCCTGGGCCGCCGCATCGACAACCGCCCGCTCACAGCCGAGAGCGAGACCGTAGCCAAGGCTCCTGAGGTGTAGGGCCAAAGCGTTATCACATCGAACCAAATGAGGCGTCCAACGGGGCGCCTCATTTTTTGAGGTTCGAATCCCCAGTTAACGTTTTTGATAACAAAAAAGGGTCCCTTTCGGAACCCTTCTTTAAAGTCTTACTGGCGGAGAGCTGGGGATTCGAACCCCAGATGCCCTTTTGGGGCATACTCGCTTAGCAGGCGAGCACCTTCGGCCTCTCGGTCAGCTCTCCGTAACA
>JAEZNV010000011.1 GCA_023441725.1 Actinomycetes bacterium
CTCGACCACGGCGTGGTCTACCCCACCAAGCCGCGCCACGACGTCGCCGGCACCAAGCGCGAGCTCGCTCGCCTCGTCAAAAAGGACGGTGTCAACACCATCGTCATCGGCAACGGCACCGCTAGCCGCGAGACCGAGGAAGTAGTCTCGGAGTTCATTGCCGAGCAGGCGCCCAGCCTTCGCTACACCATCGTCAACGAGGCCGGCGCGTCGGTGTACTCCGCCTCCGAGCTCGCCAGCCTGGAGTATCCCGACCTGGACGTCACCGTGCGCGGCGCCATGAGCCTGGGCCGCCGCCTGCAGGACCCGCTGGCAGAGCTCGTCAAGATTCCGCCCCAGTCCATCGGCGTGGGCCAGTACCAGCACGACCTTGACCAGGCCGAGCTCTCGCGCACCCTGGGCCACGTGGTGGAAGACGTCGTCAACCGCGTAGGCGTCGACGTGAACACCGCAAGCGCGAGCCTGCTGGGATACGTGTCGGGCATCACGCCGAGCGTGGCCAAGAATATCGTGGCCTACCGCGAGGAAAACGGCGCCTTTACCGATCGCCGTCAGCTTAAGAAGGTCCCCAAGCTGGGGCCCAAGGCATATCTCAACGCCGCGGGCTTCCTGCGCATCAGCGGCGGCAAGAACCCGCTCGACGCGACGAGCGTCCACCCCGAGAGCTACGAGGTGGCCACGTCCGTCCTGGAACGCGCCGGCGTTAAAGCCAGCGAGCTCAGCCGCGGCGGCGTGCCCGACATCGAGCGCCGTCTGGGCAGCATCTCGGCACTGGCAAGCGACCTGGACTGCGGCACCCTCACGCTCATCGACATCGTCAATGAGCTCAAGAAGCCCGGGCGCGACCCGCGCGACGACGCGCCCGAGGTGGTCTTTAGCCGCTCGGCGCTTTCCATCGACGACCTGGAACCCGGCATGGAGCTCAAGGGCACGGTGCGCAACGTCGTCGACTTTGGCGCGTTCGTCGACGTCGGCGTGCACCAGGACGGCCTCGTACACATCTCCAAGCTGGCCAACCGCTTTGTCAAGCACCCGAGCGACGTGGTACGCGTCGGCGACACGGTAAAGGTGTGGGTAGAGAAGGTCGACCGCGACCGCAAAAAGATCTCCCTGACCATGGTGCAGGGGAAGTAAACCGCCAAAGCAAGGGTCCCCCCGGTAGCGACGTGCAAAATCGCGAGTATTCTGCAAATTCCGCCGTTCCGGATGCCCCTCAGAGGCGAAAAAGCAAAAACAGCCCCCGTTTTAGCGTCGTCAGAGCCAAAACGGGGGCTGTTCCGTGCTTTATCTAGCTGGTAAAAGCCTTTACCTTGCTGAATACTCTCAATTTTGCACGGCGCAGGCGGGGGTACCTTTGCCCACGGCAGGATATGGAAACCAATCACCAACCTACTGGCAAGTTCGTGTCGGCAGCCCCGGCCTTTCCTTTGCCTGGCGCGACCCTCGCGAAGCGAGTGAGCGATAGAGGAAAGGAAAGGCCGGGGCGAACAACCCTCGGAGCAGCCAGTGCTCACGTTACGGCAGGATATGGAAACCGAGTGCCGCGATATCTTTGGCAAAGCCGCGGACGGTGTCGAGCGAGACCTCGTACGGGTCGCGACCGATGTTCTTGCGCTTGGCCAGGATGCTGTTGGGCACCGTGATGATCTGGCAACCGCATCCTTCCGCCTGGTAAATGTTGATAAGCTCACGCGTGGACGCCCACAGGACCTCGCAGTTGGGCTTGGCGGCGGCCTTCTTGACCGACTCCGTCACAAACGGAATGGGGTCGACGCCGGTGTCGGCGATACGGCCGGCAAAGAGCGAGATGATGGACGGCGTCTCGGCATCAACGGCCTCGACCATCTCGTCGACCTGCTCGGGCGTAAAGATAGTGGTGACGTTGACCTTGATGCCATCGGCCGAAAGCTTGCGGACCAGCTCGGCGGTGGACTCGCCCTTGGTGGTCACGCACGGAATCTTGACGTAGACGTTGTCGGCCCAGGTAGCGATCTCGCGGGCCTCGACCTCCATGGTCTCGACGTCATCGGCAAAGACCTCAAACGAGACGGACACATCGGTGATGTGAGCCAGAACCTCCTTGGCAAACGCGCGGTAATCCGTCACGCCACCCTTCTTCATAAGGGACGGGTTGGTCGTGAAACCCTGAACGTTGCCGTTCTCGTACATGTCGAGCATGCCCTCGAGGTTTGCACCGTCAGCGAACACCTTGATTGCCATCTGCCTGATTCCTTTCGTTAGCATACGGCCGATAAACTGCTAAACACTTTACCTATGTTTATCAAGGCGTGAGCTGCGGGTTTTTATCTTCTCGGCGAACGGTATAAACGCTTTAGTGTTTGGTTTGATAAATCGGTTGAGCATGCAAAAGCAAAGAGCCGCAGTTTAGGCAAACGTCAGAATGCGGGATTCATTAGATGAGGCCGAAATGCTGCATGGCGGTGACGGTGCCGTCGTGTGCGACATCGTCAGTCACGTAGTCGGCGACCGCTTTGACCTCGGACATGGCGTTGCCCATGGCGACAGCCGTCTCGACGGCAGCGAGCATGCCCAGGTCGTTGCCCGAATCGCCAAAGCCAAAGGTGCGCGCATTTCCCTCGCGGCCCAGATACGCCAGCGCTCGCGCCACGCCCACGCCCTTGTTGATGCCCATGGGGCTCAGCTCGCGATTCCGACCACCGGTATTGCACAGCTCAAACTCGCGATCGATAAAGCCGTCATCGTTGGCAACGCGAGCCAAACTGGGCACATTGAGGCATACCTTGCCCACGCGCAGACTGCCGTCGACGCGCATTTCCTCGGCGCTGTGCACCACAGAAGTGCCGATCAGAGACGACTGCTCAACACCCGCGGGTTCCAGGGCAAAAGTAGCCACGTTGGTCTCGAAAAAGGCCTCAATCCCTGCCGCGGCCATACGGCGTGCAAGCTCCTCGATAACG
>JAEZNV010000130.1 GCA_023441725.1 Actinomycetes bacterium
ACCGCCGGCATGTACTCCTCGGACAAGAAGTAGTCGGCCGGCAGGTTGATGCCCACGCTCGCCGCCTCCACGCCGGCATCGTCGTCGCCGCGCGCCTCGGCCACGGCCTGGCCCAGCATCTGCGTAAACAGGTCAAAGCCCACGCTCGACAGGTTACCGTGCTGCTCGGCGCCCATAAGCGAACCGGCGCCGCGGATCTCCAGGTCGCGCATGGCGATGCGCATGCCGCTGCCCAGGTCCTGGAACTCGGAAAGCGCGGTCAGGCGTGCCGCGGCCTCCTCGGTAAGCGGCAGCTCGCCGGGGAACATAAAGTACGCGTATGCCTGCGTGGCCGAGCGGCCCACGCGGCCCTTAAGCTGGTAGAGCTGTGCCAGACCCAGACGCTGCGAGTCCTCAATGATGAGCGTGTTGGCCGTTGCGTTGTCGATGCCGCTCTCCACGATGGTCGTGGCGATAAGCACGTTGATCTTCTTGGTCGCGAACTCGATCATCACGTCCTCGACCTCGCGCGGGCTCATCTTGCCGTGCGCCACGCCCACGCGCGCCTCGGGCGCGGCCTCGTGCACGCGCGCCACGGCATCGTCGATGGTCTTGACGCGGTTGGACACGTAATACACCTGACCGCCGCGACCCACCTCCAGGCGAATCGCCGCGCTCACCACGTCGGGGTCGTACTCCCCCACGTGCACGATCACGGGACGACGCCCAGTCGGCGGCGTGGTGATCAGGCTCATGTCGCGCACGCCGCTCGTGGCCATCTGCATGGTTCGCGGAATCGGCGTTGCCGAGAGCGTGAGCACGTCGATTTGCTCGCGCAGATTCTTGAGCTGCTCCTTGTGCTGCACGCCAAAGCGCTGCTCTTCGTCGATGATCACCAGGCCCAGGTTCTTGGGGTTCACGTCGGCCGAAAGCAGACGGTGCGTGCCGATGAGCACATCAATCGTGCCCTCGGCAAACGCCTTGAGCGCGCGCTTTTGCTGCGCCGGCGTGCGGAAGCGGCTGAGTACCTCGACCTCCAAGCCAAACGGGGCAAAACGCTCAAAGAATGTCTCGTAGTGCTGTTGGGCCAGAATGGTCGTGGGGCAGAGCACCATGACCTGGCGGCCGGAGTCCACGCACTTAAACGCCGCGCGCAGAGCGACCTCGGTCTTGCCGAAACCCACGTCGCCGCACAGCAGGCGATCCATGGGCTTGGGTGCCTCCATGTCGGCCTTGATGTCGGCGATGGCCTCCAGCTGGTCGCGCGTCTCGTCGTAAGGGAAGCTCTGCTCCATCTCGATCTGCTCGGGCGTGTCGGGCGGGCAGGCGATACCGGTAATCGACGAGCGGCGCGTATACAGGTCGACCAGGTCAAACGCCAGCTTTTTGGCGTTCTTGCGCGCCTTGTTGGTGGCACGCGTCCAGTCGGCGGTGTTGAGTCTGGTCAGACGCGGTTTATCGCCGTCGGGGCCAACGTAGCGCGTAATACGGTCAACCTGCTCGAGCGGCACGTAGAGCTTGTCGCCATCGGCGTATTCCAGCAAAAAGTAGTCGCGTTCCTTGCCGCCCACTTCCTGGCGCGCGATCTCGCTAAAGAGCGCGATGCCGTGAGTGGCGTGCACCACGTAGGCGCCCGGCTTAAACGGGAACGTGATCTGCGTAATGTCCACCTTGCGGCGGCTGCGCGCGCGGTTGGCGTCCATGCGGGCGTTGAGGTCGGCGATCGAGAACACGGCCAGGTTGGCATCGGGCACCACTACGCCCTGCGGCAGGGCGGCATCGACAAAGGTTACGCGTCCGCGCGAGATGGTGGGCACGGCAGCACCGGCGGCAGCCTGGGCGGCACCCGCCTCGAGTGAGCGGGCGTTGAGCGCATCTGCCTTGCGCTCGCGAATGGAAGCATGGGCCTCCTGGCGGGCGGCACGGTCGGCAGAATCCGCCGCTGCCACGCGCACGCGGTCGCCGATAGCGCCGGTATTTTCGGGCGCCGCGGTCAGCGACTCCTCAAAGGTAATGCCCTCGTCGCCAAAGGTAAGCTCCATCGACTCGCGCGCACCGCGGTCGGGGATGGCAAACACGCAGGCATAGCGCTTACCCACGACCTCCTGGATGCGCGTCATAAAACGGTTGTCCGAGCCTGCGATGGCCGGCTGCTCAATCTTGAGCTCGGCCGTCACCGCACCGCCGGCACGGATGAGGCTCACGTAGTTCAGGCGCTGCTGGGCACCAAAGTCGAGCTGTTGGGCGCGCACGTACAAGCCGTCCAGGCGATCGACCCCCGCCTCGCCGGCACGGGCCTCGATATCCTCGTAGGCGCGCAGGCAATCGTCGAACAGCGAGCGCGGCTCGGACAGCACCACGAGCGCCTTGCCGCTCACGTGCGACAGCGGGCTTACGGTCTGGCCGTACATCACCGGCAAAAAGCGATCGAGCTCAGGCGTGACGATGCGCGCATCCACCATCTCGAGCAATGCGGCCAGTTTGCTGTCGTCCTGGCTGGCACGATAGAGCGCCACATGCATGTTGTGGACGGCCTCGTCGGTAAGCGCCAGCTCACGGCAGGGGAAGATCTCGATGCTGTCTTCGTTGCCGATGGTCTGGCCCGTTGAGCTCACCATACGGCGGATGCGATCGATCTCGTCGCCGAAAAACTCAATGCGCACGGGCGCTTTTTCCTGCGCGGGGAACACCTCGACGGTGTCGCCGTGCACACGGAACAGGCCGGGCGCGTCGGCGGCACCGGCATTGGTGTAGCCCATGCCCACCAAGCGCTGTGGCACCTCGTCAAAAGGAATCTCCTCGCCCACCGCAAAAGTAGTGGACTCCCAGTAGCGGCTCTCGACTGGCGGCACGCAACGCAGCAGCGCACGGGCCGAGGCGACCATGATGCAGTTGTCCCCGCGCACGATGCGCCCGAGCGCCTCGCAGCGCTGGGCAACCACGGCATCGTCAGGCGCCTGCTCGCGCCACGGATAGTCCTTGCGCTCGGGAAAACGGCACACGTGCGCCAGGCCCACATAAGCAGCAAGGCTGCGCGCGGCGCGATCGGCCGAGTCCTCGCCGCTCACAATGTAGACCGTGGGGCGCGGACGGCGCGCAAACTGGGCTGCCGCCATAAGCGTGCGACCCGATTGCGACACGGCCAGCGTCACGTCCTCGCCGGCATCGAGTCCGGCCTCGACAGTCTGCAGCGCCTCGGCAGTGTAGAGCTGCGCGGCTATACGGTGAATGAGCATGCTGTTCCTCCGGCATTGCAACGCCAAAAGCCCGCCGGGGCAAGCTCGGCGGGTCGTACGTCAAAAATCATTGCCTGTCATGGTAGCGCATGGAGAGGACTCCTGCTCAAGCGTACGCCCAGCCCCGCAACAAAAACGCCAGATAGAACTGGACTCACCGGCTTCGCCAAAATTTCCCCGTCACGTCGAACGCCGCAACCACGGAAGGTGCCCCAAGAAACGGCTATTCCTCAAAAAAGCTCGCAACGTTTAAGCGGCTCGTCCACTCGCCTATGGTGTTGGCAAAACCGACGCGTGTATACACGCCCGCAAAACGGCCGCGATACAGGTACAGGCCTTCCATATTAGAAGCGGGCGCAAAACCAAGATCATCCACAAGTCCTTTGGGCGCCTCTCCTCGATGCGGCCCATCGACAAGCGTTCCGCGCAAGCAGGGAGTCTGATACTGCTGAGCATACTCCTGTACAATCGCCCCAGCGGCCGCAGCGCGAGCTAGCACCTGGGACCATTCCTGTTCCGTGACATCCAAACCAGCGACAACGCCAACCGCATTGTAGCCGCCGCACGGCTTGACGATCCATCGATCCTTTTCGACAAATCTCAACAACTGGGTGCTTTCGTCCAAAATCTCGGTATAGGGCACATGCTCCCGTACAAACGATTGCTCCTCCGAGCTCAACAAGGACTGACCGGCCCGAGACCACAAAAACGCAAATACGGTCTTAGTCGCACACGGCCACGTTCTAAAACCACCAACGATACATGCAAGCCCTTCTTGGGCAGCCTCGATTAAGGCCGAGCGTCCGTCGCACGGCTTATCCCACAGCTCGCCGGTCACCGCGCGCCGCCAAACGCAATCAATGGGACCAGCGGCATCGCACAGGCGCCTAGCACCGCCCTCTTCTTCGGCAATCCGCAGGTCGCGCACGTCCGCAAAGCGTGCGACTACACCCCGCCGCCTCATAAGGTCGACAAAATGAGCCGCATCTTCCAAGTCGATGCTTTCCGAATAGTCGACGATTGCCACCGAAGCGGGATAGATCTTTGATTGCGGTGCATGGGGTCCCTCGTCAACGCGGACCCCGTCGTCCGATCGTGCACTATCCTCGGTGCGGCGAGGATGGGCCAGCTCCCACTCTGCATAGGTCTCAAACAATGCATCTATCCAGCTACCGCACAAATCGTACTGCCGAAAGCCGGGATGATTGGACGCAAACTCCTCAAAGGAAGGTGTCATTCGCACGGCTTGGCAGACCGCATCGGTCACTACCATTCCAGCGCTGCCATCGGTATTGAGCTCGCAAAACGTATACGACCCGGTGTCCTCGTCAAGAAAGATATCGACGCGCGCAAGGGGAATCTGGCAATCATAGCCGGCATCCATAGCGCACAGGTCAGCAAAAGCCGGATCCATGCGAAACCACGCACGCACGGACGCATCGGAGCAAAACGCCCGCGTCACCTTGTCCATGATGCCGTACATACGCTCGGCGGCCTCTTTAAGAAGCGCCGTCATGTTCTTGTCGAATATCTTTGGCGTCAGAGCCCAGGGCGCAGGATCGCCGTGGTAGAGCGCATGGGTTTGAGACAAGTGCTCGTCGCCTTTGCGACGACCAGGCAGGTCACCTTCGCGCTTGCGCACGATGCGCTCAAAATAATCTTCAAGCTCTCGCGTCTTCGATGTTGCCACGTTACCCTCCATTGCTCGATTTTTTGCTCATGCTACGCCAGCGCGCGCGGCTTCGGCGCGCTTGAATAGCCTTCTAAATTAGCAACACATTTTTGCATGAGGCAGCGGGAGGCAACATATACTCCAGCTCAAGCGCACGCCCAGCCCCGCAACAAAAACGCCAGACAGACGAGCCACCTGGCGCTATCAGAGTGAGCTATACGCCGAGCCTAGTCGTAGACGCCCATTTTAAGCAGCGTGAAGGTCGGGGCGCCGTCACCCTGCGCGACGCGGACCGTGCAAGTCTCGGTACGGCCCCTGGATGCGTCCGCTTGAATTGCGGCGATGAACTGATCCTTTGACAGGCCGTAGGTGCTCTCGGGGATGTCGGAAGGAAGTAACATGCCGCCAGCACTGTAGACTTCATAGGTGAGCTCGTAGATGTTGTCGCCAAGGTCAGTCGCGCCCGTAACGATGGCACACGGTGGGTTGTAATTCCCCTGGCCGTATTCCTGTTTCAGGTACAAGTACCCACCATGCGCTTCGGCCGAATCAGGAATCACCTGCCCCTCCGGCGTTCTGTCATACGTCATATCAGCATCGGAAAGCGTCAGGCCCGTCAAGCGGTTGAGTTCCCTATTGACCGCATCAGTCGCTATACGCTGGCTATTACCGTTGTCATAGTCGCCTTTCTCGATTCGATACGGCGCGTTGTCAATAAAATGGCACCAGATAAACTTGACCAGCTTGTATTTCTCGTCATCCGAAAGCCCATCAGTCGAATCGAAAGCACCCGCCTGATACCAGTCCAGATCGAAGTGCTCCTCCGTAAAGTTCGACAGAAACAGGTTTGCGGCGGCATAGGTTGCCTGGTCGTTGAGGTCAACCTTTACACTGCTGCCCGTCTGCTCGGGCTCATCCGCCTCGTCCTCGTCGGCGGTAGGCTTCTCCTTGGCGCTTCCCTTGTCCTTATGCTCGGCCGAACCCTCGTCGGACCCCAGCACCGTAACCTGCGATGAGCTGCCCTGCCCAAGCGGACCCAGTACGCCGGTCAGCGCCAGAGCGGCACCGCCCGCCACCAGCACGCCCACCACGCACACGCCGACAATCACCGCGCGCTTATGCGACTTCTTCTGCACGGGAGGCATCCCTGCCGCCGGCATCGGCGCGGGCTCAGCAGGCGCGGCAGCCGGAGAAGCGGCGCCCATGCGTGCCCCGCAGTTCGTGCAAAAATCGGTTCCGTCGGGCATCTCGGAGCCACACTTGGTGCAAAACATATTCGGGCATCCCCTCACAACAAACGGCATCTGTCGCCATCATATTGAGCCTTCGCGGCCCAAATGTGTTGCGCAACATTAGCCGCCGTCTTCGGACGCCGGCAAAACGTGCCGAGCCCTACCCCATCACGCGCACGCTGGGGCACAAATCCGCCAGCGGGCACTCGTCGCACTTGGGTTTGCGGGCGTCGCAAATCTCGCGGCCAAAGGTGATCCACTGGTGATTGACCGACTCCCAATACTCGTGCGGCAGAATCTTGAGCAGATCTTGCTCGGTCTTGAGCGGCTCTTTGGCGTGCGTCTTGGGACTCAGCATCAGGCGGTGCGCGATGCGGTTGACGGGCGTATCGACCGCGATGCCCTCAACAATGCCAAATCCCACGTTGAGCACGATGTTCGCCGTCTTGCGCCCCACGCCCGGCAGCTTGACGAGCTCCTTCATGTCGGCCAGGACCTCGCCGCCGTAGTCGGCAACGATCATCTGCGCGGCCTCCACGGCGTGCTTGGCCTTGCTCTTATAAAAGCCGAGCGACTTGATGGTATCCGCCACATCGGCCACGCTCGCCCCCGCCATGGCCTCGGGCGTGGGCCACTGGGCAAACAGCCGCGGCGTCACTTTGTTGACCTGTGCATCGGTCGTTTGAGCCGAGAGCAGCACTGCAATCAGCAGCCGAAAAGGATTCTCGTGGTCCAAGAAACACTCGACCGGTCCATAGCGGCGGTTGAGGCGCTCGCACACCTCAACGGCGCGCTCGCGTTTGGCGGCATTGGTCTCGCGTGGCATAACGACTCCTCGGCTCGGCGGCACAACAAACTACAGGCAAGATTGTCCCACGTATGGGGGCCTTAAGCCTCCAAAAATGCGCCGGTCTGGCGGCTCCACAGGCTTGCGTATTCGCCGCCCGCCTCGACGAGCTGTGCATGCGTGCCGTCCTCGACAATCTCGCCGTCGGCCAACACCACGATGCGGTCGAGCGCTGCCACGGTGGACAGGCGATGTGCCACCACAATGGAGGTGCGGCCGCGCATCAGGTTCTCGAGCGCCTCCTGCACCAGCGCCTCGGACTCGCTGTCCAAGGCAGACGTCGCCTCGTCGAGCACCAGGATCGGCGCATCGGTCAAAATAGCGCGGGCAATGGCAACGCGCTGGCGCTGGCCACCCGAAAGCTTAACGCCGCGCTCGCCCACCATGGTGTCAAAGCCATGGGGCAGGCGATCGATAAACTCAGTCGCGTTGGCCAGGCGCGCAGCCTCGCGAATCTGCTCGTCAGTGGCGTCGGGGCGGCCGTAGGCGATATTCTCGCAAATGGAGCGGTGGAACAGCAGCGCCTCCTGCGGCACGTAGGCAACCTGGCGGCGCAGGCTCTGCTGTGTGCAGCGCGAGACATCCTGGCCGTCCACGAGCACGCGGCCGCCCTGTACGTCGTCCAGGCGCAGCAACAGCTTGGTGAGCGTCGTCTTGCCCGAGCCCGATTTGCCCACCAGGCCCACGCGCTGGCCCGCCGCCACATGGAGCGTCAGGTCGTCGAACACGCTCT
>JAEZNV010000146.1 GCA_023441725.1 Actinomycetes bacterium
CCGATGGAGCACGAAGGCGATGGCATTTTTACCGGCGAGCTCAAATGCGATGAACCGTGTCTTGTGTGGTACAGCTTTATATGCAACATCGAGGGCCAGCCCGAGGTTCGCCTGGGCGCACCGCAGGGCCGCACCGGCGGTGAGGGCGTAACCTACGACTACGCCGAGGTGCCGTCCTTCCAGATTACCGTCTATAAGCACCGCGAGAACCGCCCCACCTGGTGCGAGCGTGGCATGGTCTACCAGATCTTCCCCGATCGCTACGCCCGTGACGAGCACTGGCGCGAGCGCACAATGGCCCAACTCGAAAAACCGCGCAAGGGCATTCAGCGCCGGATGGTCGAGGACTGGAACGAGCCGCCCGTGTACGAGCGCGCAGAGGACGGCTCCATCAAGACCTGGGACTTCTACGGCGGCTCGCTCAAGGGCATCCAGGAAGACCTGCCCCGCATCGCCGAGCTTGGCTTTACGGCCATCTACCTCAACCCCATCTTTGAAGCCGCAAGCAACCACCGCTACGACACGGCCGACTACACCAAGATCGACCCGATCCTGGGCACCGAGCAGGACTTTACCGAGCTGTGCCAGGCAGCCGAGAAGCTGGGCATCTCCATCATCCTGGACGGCGTCTTCAACCACACGGGCGACGACTCGATTTATTTCAACCGCTACGGCAACTACCCGGGCGTGGGTGCCTGGCAGAGCGAGGATTCACCGTGGCGTGATGCGTTTACCTTCCACGAGGACGGCTCGTACGACTGCTGGTGGGGCGTGGGCAATATGCCGGCCATCAACGAGAAGTCCGAGCTGGTGCGCGAGAGGCTCCTGGGCAAGAACGGCGTGATTCGCAAATGGCTGCGCGCCGGTGCCCACGGTTGGCGCCTGGACGTCGCTGACGAGCTTTCCGACGGCTTCCTGGCCCAGATCAAGAAGGCCGTACTTGCCGAAAAGCCCGATGCACTGTTGCTCGGCGAAGTCTGGGAAGACGCCTCCAACAAGATTAGCTACGGCCATCTGCGCCGCTACCTGCAGGGTTCCGAGCTGGACTCTGCTATGGATTATCCCTTCCGTGACATGGTCATCGGTTTTTTGATGGGCTACAAGAATGCCTACCAGGCAGCCGAGGATATCGAGACCCTGCGCGAGAACTACCCGAGCGAGGCATTGTCCTGCGCGCTCAATCTGCTTTCGAGTCACGACCGTCCGCGCATCATCTCGGTGCTCGGCGGCGGCCCCGACGAGTCGCAACTGCCCGAGTGCGAACGCAGCAAATGGCGCTTGGACGAGAACGCGATGGGACTGGCCAAGAGCCGCTTTTGGCTCGCCACGCTCATGCAGATGACCTTCCCCGGTGTGCCTTCGATCTACTACGGCGACGAGTACGGCCTGGAGGGCCTTACCGATCCGGGCAACCGCCGCACCCTACCGACCAAGGACCAACTGCACGACTTCGACACGCTGGCTATTGTCAAGAACGCCTCCGCCGTACGCCGCGCATTGCCGTTTATGATTGACGGCGAGATCAAGGCCTTCGCGCTCAACGACGAGGTACTGGCATACAACCGCACGGGCAAGAATGGCGAGTCCGCGACGGTTATCATCAACCGCAGCCTGCGCAATTCGCACCGCGTGACGATTCCGGCGCTCGGCGAATGTGCGAGTGACGTGATCAGCGGTCACGAGTGCGAGATCCACAACGGTACGGTCACGCTCGATCTGTATCCGCTGGGCTCGTCGATCATCTATCACCATGCCGAGCAGCGACTGCAGGAGCCGCTCGATCACGGCGCGGGCGTCGTGTGCCATATCACCTCGGTGCCCACCGACGACGGCAAGCCCGGTACCATCGGTGCGCCCACGCGTCGCTTTATCGACCATCTGGCCGCTATGGGCATGCGCTACTGGCAGGTTCTGCCTGTCAACCCGACGGACTTCTTCCGCTCCCCTTACGCTGGGCCTTCGGCCTTTGCAGGCAATATTGACCTGCTGCCCGAAAGCCAAGAGGAACTTGCGGACGACTTTGAGGCTTGGAAAGCCCGTGGCGGCGAAGATGCAGACCCGCTCTACACGGCGTTTAAGCATCGCAACGCCGACTGGCTCGAGAAGTACTGCGTCTACATGGCCGTTAAGAAGTACTTTGAGGGCGAGTCGCGCCACGATTGGCCGGCAGATGTCGCGCGCTACAACGAGCATCTGATCGATGACAAGCGCTTCCACGACGAAGCCGAACTGCAGGCGTACATGCAGTACCGCTTTGACCTGGCCTGGTGCGAGCTCATGAACTACGCGCACAAGAAGGGCATCGAGGTCATCGGCGATATTCCCATGTATGTCTCGGACGATTCGGCAGATGCGTGGAGCGAACCCGAGAACTTCTGGCTGTCCGATACCGGCAAGGCGATTGAGATTTCGGGCGCTCCGCCCGACAATTTTGCGCCCGAGGGCCAGGTGTGGGGCAACCCCACCTTCCGTTGGGTTCACATGAAAGAGAACGGCTACCGCTGGTGGATGGACCGTCTGCGTCGCGCATTCTCGCTCTACGACCGTGTGCGCCTGGACCACTTCCTGGGATTCCACAGCTACTTTAGCATTCCCGCAGGTAAGGCCTGCTCCGACGGCCGCTGGCTGGCGGGTCCGGGCAAGGATCTGTTCCAGACTGCCTACGACGAGCTGGGGCCGCTCAACTTTATCGCCGAGGACCTGGGCTACCTGACGCCTGGCGTTCGTGCCATGGCTTCGACCTGCGGCTTCCCCGGTATGGACGTGCTGGAGTTTAGCGATTACGACGTCCGCTGCGGCGTGCATCCCACACCGGGCAAGATTCTGTACACCTCGACGCACGACACGTCGACGCTCGCCGGTTGGTGCACGCGCTCCTTTGCGGGCGGCGACGAGCCGAGCGGTGTTGAGGTGGCGGCCAAGCTCATGAGCGACGCGCTGGCAAGCGACGCTCCCCTGGTGATGATGCCGCTGCAGGATATCCTGGGGCTTGGCGACGATGCGCGTATGAACGTACCGGGTGTCGCCACGGGCAACTGGACCTGGCAGGCCGATGAGGCCGACGTTTCGGCCGCCGAAGGCAAAACTGCACAGCTCCTGCGCAACACCCATAGATTCTGGGGCGAAGCGTGATAAAAACCCCCGATATAGGGTACAGTTACAGCTGTTTGAATTTATGCGGGCAGAGCGATCTGCCCGCTTTGTGCTGAAAAGGAAGTATTATGGCGCGCTACGATTACAAGTGCTCGAGCTGCGGCAACGTGTTTG
>JAEZNV010000181.1 GCA_023441725.1 Actinomycetes bacterium
TGCGCACGGAGAAATTGTCCATACGGACTCCTTTCATCGATGTTGGCAGGGCCACCGTGCCTCTTGGCCGGTTGGCGTCGGGATCGTGGAGCCAACTCTCTACCCCGACTCTGGATAAAACGCGCCCACTCCTTGCGGGCACGATGGAGTCTATCAGCGCGCGCGGACAGAAATCAAGCGCCGCCTGCGAAATGACGTGCAAGCGACGCTTGATTGCGCGGCGATTATTCGGCCAACATCCGGAAAAGTGTCGAAATCGGCCGTAAGAAAGTACGGAAAAGTGTCGAATCTGACGGTCTCAACATCCGGAAAAGTGTAACCGGATGACAAAACAGCACGTAGAAGCTGGTGTTGCATGTGGACGCTTCAGCCGTCCCTAACCCTCGCTACTCGTCGTCTCCGTCGTTGGGGTCGCCCTTGAGGGTGTTGATGTCCAGGTACTGGTTGTCGTCCTCTTTTTGCTGCGTTGCCGATTCGGACGCAGTGGGGCCGCGGAACAGCTGGAATCCCTCAAATGCGATTACGCCGAGCAGAGCGATGATGATGGCGATAAAGACAACCTTTGCCGCCTGCGAAAACTCCGAAAAGCGCGGCGGTTCTTCTTCGGTGTGGTAATCGGCAGCGCGCTTATCATCGGTGCCGTGGGTATACGACGATGCCGAGGCTGCCTTTACGCTCGCTTGGTTGTAATCGGGAGCGGGCGTGGCGGCAAACGGGTCGCGAGAATAGCCCCTTGACGTTTGGCCGTAATCCTCGGTTTCGATACGGCGTGCGCGAGGCTGTTCGCTCGGGCGGTTGGCGTATGCTGCGGTGTTGCCGTATGCGGAGTCGCGTTTCTCGGCAGCCGCAAACAGGGGGTTTACCGGAATGTCGAGCGCCGGCATGCCGCCCGAGGTCTCGTCCAGATCTGCCGCCGCCCAGGAATCAAAGGCAAACTGGCGGTTGGAAAGATCATCCAGATCCATGACAGGCGGCTCGAGCTCGGGCTCGGGAGCCGCGTATGCCGACTGCTGCGGGGCAGCGTAGCGAATCGTGCTGTCTGCCGTGGGGCGCTGCGCCGCTGCAGCGAGAGACGCCGCCGTCTCGGATGGATCGCTGGCGGGACGGGGTGCAGGGGCGGCTTTGCGCGTCGTCTGCACGATGGGACGGGTGGCAAAGTCGTCCGCGGGCACGGATGCCGGCGCGGGCGTGGCGGAAGGTGCGGGCTTTGCGCTTGTCGGGCGAGCTCCGCCGCCCATGAGTTCCTCGGCGGTCCAGGGGCGGTCGCTCATCACGTCGTCGAGGCTCAACGCAAACAGATCGTCTTCGCCCTCGTCAAACGCGCGTTTCGCATGCCTGGCGCCAGAAACGGTGCCTCCGCGGCCGTTGCGTGATGCGTTGCTCGACCCCATCTTGTTCCATCCTTTCGAAATACTCGCATTCATCGATTATATGGAACTTGCCTTGCGGCCGACTCTCGGATTCGTGCATTCCAGAACTCGCGCCCAAAAGGGGAGGGGTGCAGGCGCGCTGACTATTTGTCGCCGGCGGCAGCTTTGGCCTCGTTGAGGTAGCTATAGAAGCTGTATTTGGAGATGCCAAAGAACTCGCAGGCGCGTTCGCTCGACTTGGAGATGAGGAAGGCGCCGCGACGGTCGAGGTAGCCAATGGCGCGGATGCGCTCGTCTTTGGTCATAAGGGCTGCAGGCTTGCCCACGTACTGCTCGCACTCGCGCAGCAGATCCTCGAGCAGGTCGCCGATGTTTTTGGTGATGGGCTCGGGCTCGGTGTATCCCTTGTCGCCTGTGCCGGTGAGCGCGTCGAGCGAACGCTCAAAAGCCTTCATGAGCGTAATGTCAAAGTTAATGGCCAAAATGCCGACGGGCTTGCCCTCGTCGTTGCGGATAAAGATGGTCGAGGACTTGAGCAGCTTGCCATCGGCGGTTTTGGTGAGGTATGGCTCGCGGTCGTGCACGTCGGCGGTGCCCTCGTGCATGGACTCAAGCACAATATGGCTGGGGCCGTCACCCAGTTTGCGCCCGCTGACGTGGCCGTTTTCGATCACTACGATGGAGTGGTCCACGTCCTCGGTCTCCAAGTCGTGGACGACGACTTCGCAGTTGGGGCCAAATTGGAGCGCCAGGCCGTGTGCAAGGCGCTTGTAAAACTCAATCTGTGCGGGGGTCATAGGTGCCTTCCTAAAAATTAGTTTGGGCTCACTTTGCCATAAACCCCACTTGTTCGCAAATAACGAAAGCGTCGCTGCGTTATGTAACCGTTCGTCGGCGAAAAGGTACCGATTACGGCAACAAACAATTTGTTAGGTTTTCCAATCAAAAAGTGTGATAGAACAGTGCTAACAAACTTTTTGTTTGGCATCCACATAAAAGTTCAGTCGCATGAATGGGAATGGGCTGAAACGCGTATGCGGGGGCCGGCAAGAGAGAACTTAAGGAGTTCACCGTATGGCCGATAAGATCCAGTGGGCGGGCAACACGATGCCCAAGAGCGATGACAAGCACTTGGGAATCATGAGCCTCGACCACGTGAAGAAGGCCCGTGCCTTCCACCAGT
>JAEZNV010000032.1 GCA_023441725.1 Actinomycetes bacterium
CTTGAAACCGCCCATCCACTTAGCGGCACCAGCGGTGCACTGAAGGATCAGCGGAGACTTGGCCTCCTCGGCGGCCTGGAGAATAGCCAGGGTCCACTCGAGGTTGTTGGTGTTGAAGGCACCGAGAGCGTACTTGCCGGCCTCGGCCTTCTTGAGCATGTCTGCTGCGTTGACGAGCATAAAAGAAACCTCCTGTAAGGTTGCTCCGATAACGCCTGAGATTTTACCACGGCGCACCCGAGCATAAACGTTCGTTTGTTCACGAATATCGTCCAAACAGACTTTTTTTGACCGTTTGCCCTACGGAATCGACCCGTTGGGGAAAAATAGCTTGACGTTTGGACGCTTCTCGTGCTTTAGAAGCTGACTATAAAGCTACACCTGCATGAAAGGGTTCTGCATGAGCTCGCGTGCCATGGTGGTCGAATCACCATGGCCGGTTAAGCAAACGGTATCGGGTGGAAGAAGCCGGGCGAGCTTGGAGAGCGAGCGCAGAATCGCCGCCTCGTCGCCACCGGCAAGATCGGTGCGGCCGTGGCTGCCCGGGAACAGGGTGTCGCCAACAAAGGCGATGCTTCCCTGCTCGGTGGCGGCGAACAAGACGATCCCGCCCGGCGTATGCCCTGGTGTCTCGATCACCTGCAGGCAGATATCGCCCACCTCGATAGCATCGCCCTCGGCGAGCAGGCACGTCGGCTCCCCGGGGTCGGGCGTCTCAATGCCCCACATAGCTCGCTGTTCCTCGATATTCGCATGCGGCACCGCCGCATCCTTAGCACACAGCTCATACTGGCAGCCCTCGCCAACGGCGGTTCGCACGCCGGCAACACCACCAACATGATCGGCATGGCCATGAGTGCATACGGCGCCAAGCACGCGTACGCCGGGATGTTCGGCTCGAATATGCTCCACCAGGCGCTCGCCTTCCCACGCAGGGTCGATAATCACGCACTCATTGCCCGAAATAAAAGCATAGCTATTGGTCTGAATGGGACCGTTTACGAGCGTCTCAATCTCGACCGATCCCTTGGGAGTTACATCCAAGGACACAGCACTCATGTCCCTCTCCTCTCTATAGAACTCGAGGCATCAAACGATGCCTCGAGTGTAGCGAATATTGATAATGTGGCGCGTTCGTCGCGACTAAACGCGGCGCTTAAGCTGGGCTCCACCCTCGCCGGGCATCAGGCGGCGTGCGTCGTAGACCGAGTCAACGCTGCTGATAGAGGCCAGCAGCGGATCCAGACCACTCGCATCCGAGATCTCGACCATAAAGCGCAGGGTTGCAATACCCTCGCGGTTGGTCGACGTGGCGGCAGAAAGGATATTGCCGCCCGCATCGCCAATGGCAATGGTGACATCCTTGAGCAGGCCCATGCGGTCCAGGCACTCGACCACGATCTCGACCTGGAAGAGGGTGTCGGCTGCGCCGTCCCACTCCACTTCGATCATGCGCTCGGGATGCTCCATAAGACCCTTGACGTTGGGGCAGTTGGCGCGATGCACCGAAACGCCACGACCGCGCGTGATGAAGCCGACGATATCGTCGCCCGTCACCGGATTGCAGCAATGCGCCAGACGGACCAGCAGGCCGCTGTTGCTCTCGCCCTTGACGATAATGCCGTTGCTGGCGCTCTTGCCACGCTTTTGCGGCTTGCGGTTGGAGCCTCGGGCCGGCTGTTTCACGACCTCGGCGATAGCCTCGGCTTTGGTGAGCTGTTCCTCGGGTTTGGGGTCCAAGATTTGCTCGACCTTGTTACCCACAGCGCGCGGGGCAACCTTGCCGGCGCCGACGGCGGCAAACAGGTCCTCGAGCTGCTTGTAGTTAAACTGCTCCGCCACGGCGTTGAGCGCACGCGTGGATCGCGGCGTAGAGATGCCATACCCGCGCTTGCGCAGGTCCTTGGCCAGTATATCGCGGCCGGCAGCAGCGTCATCGTCTTTGGTCGCGGCGGCGAAATAACGGCGAATCTTTGACTTGGCGGAAGGTGTCTTAACGATCTTGAGCCAATCACGCGACGGCTTGGAACTCTTGTTGGTCAGGATTTCAACGCGGTCGCCCGTCTTGATCTCGTGCGTGAGCGGGGCCACCGCACCGTTGATCTTGGCGCCGACGCAGTGGTTGCCCACCTCGGTGTGAACGGCATAGGCAAAGTCGAGCGGCGTGGAGCCGGCACGAAGCGCCATGACCTCGCCCTTGGGCGTAAAGACAAAAATCTCCTGGTCAAACAAGTCGACCTTCAGCGAGTGCAGGTATTCCTTAGCGTCGGTGATCTCGTCAGACGCCGCCCAATCGAGCGAATGTTTGAGCCAGTTAATCTGGTCGTCCAGACGCTGGGCATCATTGGTCTTAGACGCAGACGATCCGCCCGATTTCTTATAGAGCCAGTGGGCGGCAATGCCGTACTCGGCCTGCTCATGCATCTCATAGGTTCGAATCTGAATCTCGAGCGGACGAGCCGTGGGACCGATAACCGTCGTGTGGAGCGACTGGTAGTTATTGACCTTGGGCATGGCGATATAGTCTTTAAAGCGACCGGGCATGGGGTGCCACAGCGTATGCACCGCGCCGAGCGTGGAGTAGCAATCGCGCACCGAAT
>JAEZNV010000092.1 GCA_023441725.1 Actinomycetes bacterium
TCAACAACTACCTTGCCGTCATTAAGGTGGTCGGCGTCGGCGGCGGCGGTACCAACGCGGTCAATCGAATGATCGAAGAGGGCATCCGCGGCGTCGAGTTTGTTGCCATCAACACCGATGCTCAGGCGCTCGCGATCTCTGATGCCGATATCAAGGTGCACATCGGCACCGACCTTACCCGCGGCCTAGGCGCCGGCGCCAACCCTGAGGTTGGCCGCAAGGCTGCCGATGAGTCCCGCGACGATATCGCCGAGGCGCTCGCTGGCGCCGACATGGTGTTCATCACCTGCGGCGAGGGCGGTGGTACCGGTACCGGCGCTGCTCCCATCGTTGCCGATATCGCGATGAACGAGGTCGGCGCGCTGACCGTCGCCGTCGTGACCAAGCCCTTTACCTTCGAGGGTCGCAAGCGCAAGAAGAGCGCCGAGGAGGGCATCAAGACCCTCTCCGACTGCGTCGACACCATGATCGTTATCCCTAACGACAAGCTGCTCGACATCGCCGAGAAGAAGACCACTATGCTCGAGGCGTTCGCGATTGCCGATGGCGTTCTTTCCCAGGGCACCCAGGGCATCACCGACCTCATCACCGTCCCGGGTATCATCAACCTGGACTTCGCCGATGTTAAGACCATCATGAAGCAGGCCGGTACCGCCATGATGGGCATCGGTACCGCTTCTGGGGACACCCGTGCCGTCGACGCTGCCCAGCAGGCTATCTCCAGTCCGCTGCTCGAGAGCTCCATCGATGGCGCCACGCGTGTCCTGCTTTCCATCGCCGGCTCCAAGGACCTGGGCATCCAGGAGATCAGCGACGCCGCCGACGTTGTCGCCAATGCCGTCGACCCCGAGGCCAACATCATCTTCGGTACCGTTGTTGACGAGTCCCTGGGCGACCAGGTGCGCATCACCGTTATCGCCACGGGCTTCTCCGACTCCAACGTCAACCGTCAGGACGAGCTCTTCGCTGCCCAGCAGTCCCAGAGCAAGGCCGCTGCTTCTGCTGAGCCGCAGCGCACCGCTCCGGCTGCCAGCCCCGCTCAGGCTGCCCCGACTCGCAACGTCGGTGGTACCGAGCTGCCCAACTTTGGCAACGATCAGTTTGAGCTTCCCGACTTCCTCAAGCGCGGCAGCTTCTAAGTCGTTCTTCGCATTGTTTTGCACAGGGGCGCGTCCGTATGGATGCGCCCTTTTTGTTTCTCGTTTGTAAACGAAAGCCTCCAATCTCCTTACGTTCCCTTTACGTTTGGTCCCTACCGCTGCGGGTATCCTTTTAAAGAAGTATGGCAGCCGTATGACACGGACTGCTGCGGCTTCGCCGCGATACTTGTGTTATTAGGAGGCTTTAGTATGGCAGCACGTGCGGACAACGTTTCGCGTGTCGACCATGATGGAGTTACGTTGGTAGAGGGCGCGACGCACGATGTCCGCTTTGCCTTTACCGAGCGCACTGGTGGCGTTTCCGAAGATGCGTACTCCTCGCTCAATCTGGGCTCGCATGTTGGCGATGACCCCTTTACCGTTCAAGAAAATCGTCGCCGCGTACTCGAGGCCATGGGTGCCGCCGAGTGCGAGCACAACTTGCTTGTCCCCAATCAAGTACACGGTGACCATGTCGTGACGGTGACCTCGAACGGCGCCGAAGATCTCGAGAACATTCGTGAGCAGATTGCCGAGGGCTGTGATGCCCTCGTCTGCACGGCGCATAAGGTGCCCGTGATGCTCTGCTTTGCCGATTGTGTTCCCGTGGTGCTGGTGGCTCCCGGCGGCTTTGCCGTGGTGCATTCTGGCTGGAAGGGCACGATTGCACGCATTTCCGCCAAGGCCTGCCAAGCACTCTGCGAGGCGGCTGGCTGCACGCCGGAGGACATCTCTGCTTATATTGGGCCCCATATCCTGGGCGACGAGTATGAGGTGTCCCAAGAACTTATGGATCGCTTTGCCGCCGAGTTCGCGTGCATCGATGCTACCGCTTCCCGTATGCTCGATCTTTCCGCCGCCATTCGCGAGGCGCTGGTGGATGCCGGTGTCGATGTGAATGGCATTGTGGACACCAAACTTTCCACCGTGCGTCAAAACGACCGCTTTTATTCCTATCGCAACGAGGGCGGGACCTGTGGGCGCCATGCTGCGATCGGCGTGATGCTATGAGAAAGATCGCATCGGTCCTGAGTGCAGCAGTGCTCGCGCTCACGCTGTGCGCCTGCTCCTCGGGATCTTCTACGTCTTCTATTACCGTGGCCGGCTCGACCACCTGCCTTCCCATTGCCGAGATTGCGGCCGAGGGCTTTAAGGAAGAGACCGGCATCGACGTGCTCGTCTCCGGCCTTGGCTCATCTGCTGGCATCGAAGCTGTTAGCGCCGGCACCGCCGACATCGCCAGCTCGTCTCGTGGCCTCAATGCCGACGAGCAGGATTTGGGCCTGACGCCTATCGTTATCGCACACGACGGCATTGCAGTCATCGTGAACGACGACAACCCGGTCGACAATCTCTCGACCGAGCAGCTCCGCGATATTTACGCCGGCAAGATCACCAACTGGAAAGAGGTCGGCGGAGAGGACCTGAAGATTCAGGTTATCAACCGCGACGAGGCGTCCGGTACGCGCGAGGCCTTCCGCACTATCGTGATGGACGGCGCGCCGTTCGATCGCCGCTCGGCTGTTCTTTCGGGTACGGGCCAGGTACGCGATGTCGTATCCCGCTCACGTGGCGCTATTGGCTACATCTCGCTGGGTTTTGTCGAGAGCCTCAACGCCAAGACCTCGGTTAAGGCCGTTTCAGTCAACCATGTCGAGGCATCCGAGAAGACGGTCGCAAGTGGCGGCTATCCCATCTCGCGTGACCTTTACTTCTTTGTGAAGGGTACGCCTTCGCAGCAGGCGCAGGACTACATTGACTATGTGACATCCGAGAAGATGGACAAGCAGATTCGCGAGGCGGGCTTTATTCCCGTCACCAACGACGGAAAGGGGAGTGAGTAGCGTGGAAGCACGGGAAACCCCCCAGATTGAGCATGAGGCGCAGGTGCCCAAAAAGCGTGAGTTGGCGTTGGTGTCACGCAGCACCTATCTTAAGGAGAAGGCGCTGCAGTGGATCTTCTTTGCCTGCGCGTTCTTGGCGGTCGTCACCGTCATCCTGATCTTTGTCTTTACCACGTACTCGGCGCTGCCGGTCTTTACCGACATCGGTCTGGTGGACTTCTTTAGCTTTACGTGGGCGCCCTCTGAGGGTCACTACGGTATCATGTCGCTGCTGGCGGGCTCTGGCCTGGTGACGGTCGGTGCCCTTGCCATGGGCGTGCCGTTGGGTGTGGGCACAGCCGTGTATCTGGTCGAGATCGCCAGCAAGCGCGTGCGCAGGCTCATTAGCCCCGCTGTCGACCTGCTGGCGGGCATCCCCTCCATCATCTACGGCTTCTTCGGCATGATCATCATCCGCCCGTTTATCGCCCAGCTGACCGGCGGCCTTGGATTTGGCGCACTGACGGCGTGGTTCGTGCTCGCCATCATGATCGTCCCTACCATCACCACGCTCACCATAGATGCCCTCAATTCCATTCCCATGGGCATTCGCGAGGCGTCCTATGCCATGGGTGCCACCAAGTGGCAGACCATCTACAAGGTCGTGCTTCCTGCAGCCAAGCTGGGCATTGTCGATGCGATTGTCTTGGGTATGGGGCGTGCCATCGGTGAGACCATGGCCGTGCTGATGGTCGTGGGCAACGCCCCGGTCATTCCGGATAGCATCTCGAGCCCCATCTCGACGCTCACGAGTCAGATTGCGCTCGACATGAGTTATTCCTCGGGCCTGCACCGCTCGGCTCTGTTCGGCATGGGCGTTGTCCTGTTTATCATCTCCGCTGCACTGGTGGGTATCGTCCGCCTGATTTCCAAGAAGAGGGGGTAGGCTATGTCCGATTCCGTTGACACGACGGTCGATACGACCTCGTCGCGTGAGCGCATCAAGCGTGCCCTTTCCCATGGCAAGAAGGGCCGCATCAACAAGGATCTGTCCAACAAGATCATGCTCGGCGTGTTTCGCGCCGCGGCCTATATCACCACGCTGGTGCTGATCGCCATCATCGCCTACGTGGTCATCAACGGCCTGCCGCATATCTCGCTCGACTTTATCTTCGGCTGGCCGCAGGGCGTCAACGCCGAGGGCGGCATTTGGCCCACGATCGTCTCGACCATCTACGTGACGGCGCTCGCCATGCTCATCTGCACGCCGGTTGCCGTCCTGGCTGCGGTCTATCTGGCCGAGTACGCCAAACAGGGCAAGGTCGTCGACATCATTCGCTATGCTGCCGATGCCCTGGCCTCGGTGCCCTCCATCGTTATGGGCCTCTTTGGCTACGCCTTGTTTGTCGAGGCCATGGGCCTGGGCCTTTCGATGGTCTCGGCCGCCCTGGCGCTGGCACTTCTGATGCTGCCTATTGTCATGCGTACCACCGAGGAGGCAATCCGCGCCGTTCCGCGCTATATCCGTTGGGGTGCATATGGCCTGGGCGCCACCAAGTGGCAGGTCGTCTCCAAGATCGTGCTTCCTTCGGCTTTTGGCCGCATCGCCACCGGCATCGTGCTTGCCATCGGCCGCGCCATCGGCGAGACCGCCGTGGTGCTCTACACCATGGGTCAGGCCATCAACCTGCCTATTTCGCCGCTCGATTCCGGTCGTCCCATGACCGTTCACCTGTATCTGCTTGCCAATGACGGCATCAACATGAACGCAGCCTACGGCACTGCGCTTTTGCTGATGGCGATTATTCTGGCCTTCAACCTGTTTGCGCGTTATCTGTCGCGCAAGCGCCGCTAGTTAAGGAGTCCCATGTCCGTCTATCAGTCCGCTCCCACGCCGGAGCAAGCGGCCATCACGGCCAAGGATTTCAACTTTTGGTACGGTGACTTTCACGCGCTGACGGGGCTCGACCTCAACATCGCCAAAAACGCCATCACCTCGTTTATCGGTCCTTCGGGCTGCGGCAAATCGACGTTTTTGCGCTGCATCAACCGTATGAACGACCTGATCGAGGGCACCCGCGTCGAGGGCACCATGACGCTCGACGGCAACGATATCTATGCCGAGGGCGTCGACCCGGTCGACCTTCGCCGTCGCGTGGGCATGATTTTTCAGCAGCCCAACCCGTTCCCCAAATCCATCTACGAGAATGTCGCTTTTGGCCCTCGTCTGCAGGGCGTGACTAGCAAAAGCGACCTCGATGACATCGTGGAAGAATCGCTCAAGCGCGCCAACCTCTGGAAAGAGGTATCCAATCAGCTCAACAAGGACGGTTTGGCGCTCTCGGGCGGTCAGCAGCAGCGTCTGTGCATTGCGCGTGTGCTTGCGGTGCAGCCCGATGTCCTTCTGATGGACGAGCCCTGCTCCGCCATCGACCCCACGTCCGTCTCCAAGGTCGAGGATCTGATGGCCGAGCTGGCGCCCGAGATGACGATCATCATCGTCACGCATTCTATGCAGCAGGCCGCTCGTATTAGCGACTACACCGCATTTTTCTTGCAGGAAGTTGCCGGCGAGCCCGCCACGCTCATCGAGTATGGTCAAACCGACGCGATCTTCACCAGCCCGGTGGATTCGCGGACGGAAGACTATATCACCGGCCGCTTTGGCTGATCGGTGCGACTAGTCCCAAGCCGATCGG
>JAEZNV010000121.1 GCA_023441725.1 Actinomycetes bacterium
CGCGAATCGCGTCGAGCAGGCGGGCGGCGTTGCCCAACCCGTGCGCCACGGCGACGCGCGCCTTGGTGCCATCGATATCGGCCACGGCTTCCTTCCAGCCGTCCAGGCCGCGCACATCGGTAAAGAAGTCGGCATCGGGGTTCTTGCCCGTCACCAGGTAATAGGCCGAGCGCACGGCGGCCTCCATCACGCCGCCCGTGGCGCCAAAGATCACACCTGCGCCCGTGCCAAAGCCCAGCGGCGTATCGAGCGGCTCCTCGACCAGCGTATCCACGCTCACGTGGTTCGCGCGGATCATGCGCACCATCTCGCGCACCGTCAGCGCAACGTCAACGTCGGGCGTACCGTCCTCGCCCACCATGCTCGGCAGCGCGCACTCGGCCTTCTTGGCCGTGCACGGCATCACGGACACCACAAACAGGCGCTCGGGCTCCACGCCCAGCACCTTGGCGCAGTAGGTCTTGGCGATGGCGCCGAACATCTGCTGCGGCGACTTTGACGTGGACAGGCTGTCGACAAACTCGGGGTAACGTGCCTTCACAAAGCGTACCCAGCCCGGGCAGCAGCTCGTAAACATGGGCCAACCGCGGCTGTCGTCCTCGCCCTTGGCGGCCTTACCCAGGCGCTCGAGCAGTTCGGAGCCCTCTTCCATAATGGTGAGATCGGCCGAGAAATCGGTATCGAACACGTACTCAAAGCCCACGCGGCGCAGCGCACAGGCCAGGCGCTCGACAGTAGCCTCCTCGCGCGGAATGCCGAGCTCCTCGCCCCAGGCGCTACGCACGGCCGGCGCAATCTGCACCAGCACGATCTTGTCGGGATCGGCGATGGCATCGAACACGGTCTCGGTATCGTCACGCTCGCGCAGGGCGCCCGTCGGGCAATGCGTGATGCACTGGCCGCACGCGACGCAATCGGTCTTGCCGATCGGCGCACGCCCGCGGGTGCCCACGGCGGTATGCGTGGCGCGGTTGGTCAGATCCCAAATCCCTAAGCCCTGCACGCTCTCGCACACCTTGATGCAGCGCATGCATTTGATGCACTTGTCGTTATCGCGGATGATGGGGAAATCGAAATCCCAGCCCTCGCGCGCCAGGTGCTGCTCGTACGGCAGATAGAAGATGCCCAGGTCGTTGGCGATGGTCTGCAGGTTGCAGTTACCACCGCGCACGCAGCTCGTACAGCGCGAGTCGTGCTGGGACAGCAGCAGCTGCACGTTGGTGCGACGCGCCTCGCGGGCCTTGGGGCTGTTAGTGTGGACCACCATGCCGTCGAGCACGTAGTTGTTGCAGGCGGCAACCAGCTGGTCGCAGCCCTCAACCTCGACCACGCACACGCGGCAACCGCCGATCTCGTTTAGATCGCGCAGGTAGCACAGGGTGGGAATCTGGATGCCGGCGGACTTGGCCGCGTCCAGGATCGTGGTGTGCTCGGGTACCATGACCTCGCAATTATCGATAGTGAGCTTGACCATATTGAGTGCTCCGCTTTCGGTGTTGTCGCTGACAGTGGGGTTGTTGGGCTCTACCATTCCAGGTTCCTCCCTCCGCGGAACGCGCCAAAGCCAAAGTGGTCGCAACGCAGGCAGCGGCTTGCCTCCTGGCGTGCCTCCTCCTCGGTAAGGCCCTGCTCGACCAGATTCCAATCGTGGATGCGCTCGCCGGCCTCGCGCTCGCCCAGCTCGCAGCGGCCGCACTCGTGCTTGCCCTTAAACTGCACGGTCGGCAGCTCAACGTCGAGCTTGATCTTGTGGTCAAAGCCCAGGTAGCGGTCGATATTTGCCGAAGCAACGCGGCCGGCGTTGATGGCCCGGATGACGGTGGCGGGACCGGTCTGGCAGTCACCGCCGCTAAAGAGGCCGTCGAAGTTAGGCACGGCGCCGTCCGAATCGGTGACGACGCAGCCCCACTTGCAGGCGATGCCCATCTCCTCAAACGGCTTGGAATCGATGTCCTGACCAATGGCAACAAACACGCGCTCGCAGGGAATGACGCGCTCGGGCGTCGCGGCGGCACGCGGGGCCGGGCGCCCACGACGGGGCTCGCCGATAATCTGCGGCTGCACGCGCAGACCACTCACGCGACCATCTTCGCCCGTCTCAATAGCGAGCGGTGCGGTGAGCTCAAGAACCTCGCAGCCCTCGGCCTGGGCGCCGGCAATCTCGGCATCCTGGGCCGTCATGTCGCAGATGCGACGGCGGTAGACGATGCTCACCTTTTCGGCACCGCAGCGCACGGCAGAGCGCGCCACGTCCATGGCCACGTTGCCGCCGCCGATGACGCACACGCGCTGACCGCTCAGGTCGGGCAGCTCGTCGTCGCCGATGGCGCGCAGCATCTTGACGGCCGACTCCACGCCGGGCGCCTCTTCGCCCGGAAGGCCGAGCTTCTTATCGCTGTGGGCACCAATGGCCAGGTAGACGGCATCGAACTCGTCGCGCAGGCGGGCAAGCTCCTCGCCATTGACGGAGTGGTCGAGTTCCACGTTGATGCCGGCGCTCAAGATCCAGTCGATCTCGGCCTGCAGGCGCTCGCGCGGCAGACGGTAGCTGGGAATGCCATAGCGCAGCATGCCGCCCAGGTGGTGGCGCTGCTCAAAGATGGTCACCTTATGGCCCATCACGGCCAGGTAGTAGGCACAGGAAAGGCCGGCCGGGCCGCCGCCGATCACGGCGATGCGCTTGCCGGTGTTGTCGGCCACGCTGGGCTTGTAATCGTTGAGGTCGCTGTGCTCAACGGCAAAACGCTTGAGGGCGAGGATGTTCATGGGATCGTCGACCATGCCGCGACGGCAGTGCATCTCACAGGGATGCTCGCACACCAGGCCGCAAACGAGCGGCAGCGGGTTGTTCTTGCGGATGACCTTGACGGCATCGGCATAGCGGCCGGCCTCGACCAGCGAAATGTAACCAGGAATGTCGACGTGCGCCGGGCAGCCCGAGACGCACGGGACGCGGGCCTCGCGGTCAAAGCCACAGGAGTGCTCGCGGATATGGTGCTCAAAGTCGTCGCGGAAACCGCGGATAGCCGTAAGCGCCATGGCGCCGGCCTCGTAACCGATGGCGCAGTCGCTCGAAAGATAGATGGTGCGGGCGGTGCGCTCGATCAAGTTGAGCGTGGACTCGTCGGCGCGGCCCTCGAGCACATCGGCGAGCAGGTCGCTCAGCGCGCTCAGGCCCACACGGCAGGGCGTGCACTTGCCGCAGCTCTGGGTGGAGCACAGGTTGACGAGCGCTGCCGTAAACTCAACGGGACACGGGGCGAGCGAACTCACCGCCAGACGACGTCCGAGCGCATCGTGCAGGTCGTCCATGACAGCCTGAGCGTGGCTGCGTTCCATTACGTGCAGTCGTGCCATAAGATCCCCTCTCATGCGGCAGCCCGGAGGCGAGGCCGGGCGAAGTTGCTACACGCACAACACTGACCTATAAAGTTGTTAGGCCTCCACGCAGTTCGGCAGGCGGTATGAAATGTCACCCTCGGCGGTGAAATAGAACATTACCGCAGATAAATGCCATATTTGATAAAACGCGTTACCAAACGACAATGCCCCGCCCACGCAATCACGTGGACGGGGCATTGCTCATGGTATGCGGTCAGCGACCCTGTTGCTTTTACTTAAGCTCGGGCCAGTAACCCTTGTTGGCCTCGATCATGTCGTCGAGAACCTCCTTGGCGACCTTCATCGACGGCACGGTCTTGTTGAGCGTAAAGGCCTTGAGCGCCTTCTCGTACGAACCCTCGATCGTAGCCTCGACCACGAGCTTCTCGGAGTTCAGCTGCTGCATCATGAGGCCCTGCTGGAACAGCGGAATGTTGTCGCGGCTGATGACCTCGGGGCCGTTCTTGCCAATGTAGGCAGGCAGCTCGACCATGGCGTCGTAGGGCATGTTGGGGATGGCGCCCTTGTTCTCGCAAATGACCAGGAAGCGCTGCTTGGTGTCGTTCTTCAGAGCGATAGCCAGATCGGCAATCCAGTCGCCGTGGCTGCCCGCATAAAACGTGCTCTCGTCAATCTCGCCCGTCTTCTCGTAGTGGTCGATACCATCAAAGAGGTTCTTCTCACGCGTCTCCTCAACCTCATTTGCACGGGTGCGCTCGGGGTTGGAATGCTCGACGAACTCCTTCTGCTGCAGGTAGTAGTTCAGATACGTGTTGGGCAGGTACTCCGGGAAGCACTCCATGATCTCGTACTCGCCCTTCCAGACGTAGTACCAGCTGCCCTTGGTGTGGCGGTTCTGCTCGGGGTGCTCGTCGGCGGTCTCCTCGGGCTTCTTTGCCATGAGCGAGCCCATGCCCTTGAGGTAGGAGTCGGGCAGCAGAATCTCATGCTCCTTGATGTATTCGCGCAGCTGCGGGAGCACCTCCTCGCCCTTGTGGCGAATCGAGGTGAACCAACCAAAGTGGTTGAGGCCAAAGTAATCGTACTCGACATCCTTCTTGTCGATATCGAGCGCGGCGCAAACCACGTCGATAATCGCGATCGGCATGTCGCAGATGTTGATGATGCGAGCGTTGGGACGCAGCACGCGGCAGCCCTCGGAAACGATGGCGGCAGGGTTGGAGTAGTTGAGAATCCAGTAGTCCTTCTTGGCGTACTTCTCAACGTCATCGATCAGCTCGACCATGGGGAAGATGGTGCGCATGCCGTAGGCAAGACCGCCGCAACCGCAAGTCTCCTGACCCACGCAGCCGTGACGCAGCGGAATCTTCTCGTCCTGCTCGCGCATGGCGTAGCCGCCCACGCGCATCTGGGCAAACACGAAGCTCGCGTCGGTAAAAGCCGTCTCCTTGTCGGTGGTCACCGTGAGCTTGATGTCCAGGCCGAGGTCCTCGTGCAAAATCCAGTCCACGAGCACGCCGACCTTGCGCTGGCGCTCCTCGTTGATGTCGTACAGACGAATCTCGTCAACGTCGAGCTCGTCCTTGCGCAGGGCGATGGACTTGACGATGCCGGGGGTAAAGGTGGATCCGCCACCACACAGAGTAATGATCATTGTTTACTGCTCCTTCTCAATTGCGTTTTCGACCTTGTCGCGCATCTCGGCGACCTTCATGCCAAAGATGATCTGGATATTATTGCCGTTGCGGTTGATGCCGCTGTTGGGCACGTGGTTGATGAGGTCCTCATTGATGAGGTCCGGGTTCTTAACGTTCACGCGAAGACGCGTAAAGCAGTTCTCGAGCTCCTCGATGTTGTCCTTGCCGCCAAGACCTGCGACCAGGTCGGCAATACCTGCATCGACGCCCTCTGCGGGAGCCGCGGCAACGGCGCCCTGCTTCACTGCGACAGACGCGGCGGCCTCGCCCTCGGCAACGGACTCGGCGAGCTCGGACTCCTCCTCGCGGCCAGGCGTGTGGAGGTTGAGCTTCTTGATAAGGAAGGTGAAGAGGAAGAAGTACAGCGCGGCGTTGACGACTCCAAGCACCAGCATAACCGGCCAGTTGGTCTTATCGACGCCCAGGACCAGGTTGGAGACCACGATGTTGATGATGCCGCCTGCAGTCGAAGCGGGCACGGAGAGGACCTTGAGCAGGACCAGGAAGATGCCGGAAAGAACCGAGTGAACGACAAAGAGCACGGGAGCGGCAAAGACAAAGAGAAAGTCCATGGGCTCGGTCACGCAGGAGAGCACGGCGGTGATGATCAGCGGGATGATAACGGCCTTGGTCTTATCCTTGTTCCCCTTGTAGGCGGTGACGATAAAGGCGAGGCCGATGCCGATGTAGGGCCACAGATTGTTGAAGGTGTAGCTGTTGAAGTAGGTGCTATCGGAGAAGGGCTGACCCGTCATTGCCATCTCGGCAACACGGATGGGATAGGCGCCGGCGATAACCTGACCACCCAGCGTAAGGGTGCCACCCACATCGGAGAACTGGAACGGGGTGTAGATGAGGTGGTGCAGACCGGTGGGAACGAGCAGCTTGTTGAGCATGCCGTAGATAAACAGACCGATGTTGCCCGACTCCTTAATGATGCCGGCAACGGAGGAGATGGCACCCTGAACCGGAGGCCAAACGATGCAGAAGCCAGCGCCCATGATCCAGGAGATGATGATCATGATCAGGAACGGAAAGCGAACGCCCGAGAACATCGAAAGGGCAATGGGGAACTGCTTGTTCGAGTACTTGTTGAACACGGCGCCGGTGATGCAACCAAGAATGATGCCGCCAAACACGCCGGTATCGAGCACCTGAATGCCCATAACGGTGGCCTGGCCGGTTCCGGTAAGACCGAGCATGCCGCTCGCATCGGCAAGAGAGCCGGTGGCGTTGAGCACGATGTTGTTAGCCTGCAGGAACAGGAAGAACGACATCAGGGCGATCAACGAAGCATGGCCCTTGTTCTTCTTTGCCATGGCGCCGGCGATGCCCACGCAGAACAGAATCGAGAGGTTGTTGATGATAAACATCAGCGACTGGTAGACAACGGCGCCCACAAGCTGGAACGGACCGGAGCCCAGTACGGGGACCAAAGCGCAGATGGTCTTGTTGGTCAGAATGATGCCCACGATGAGCAGGATGCCGGCAACCGAGAGATACATCATCGGCTGAACGATCGACTTCGCGAACACCTCCAACGGCGCTTTGAAATTGAACTTCTTTTTTGCGGTCATAGCGGTACTCCCCTTCCTTTTCCGCAAATTAAGACAGATGTGCCCTGGACAAGACCGTGAGCCTTGCCTTATATCAATCGATGTGTGGGCACGTTATGCCTAGAGACCAGGTTCTCCAAGCAGGTTAACAATGTGATATGCGAGATAACTCTTCTCGGCATCGGTAACGACAACATTATAGGTAGACGACAAGTGGGCGGCTATGGCGTCCGCGCACGAGAATGCGCACGGATACGCCGTTTCATCGATTCGGAACAGCGCATCGCCATTGATTTGCCCGGCCGTAGGATCGAGCGCTCGCTGTGCGAAAAACTGCAGGTGACGAACGAAACGTTCGTAAGGCAGCGAGGTGTCATCGAGGGTCGTAGCATAGCGCTTGGAAACAATCGCGAGCACGTCGCGAACAAGCTGGACCGAAACAATCAAACGGTCGGAGCGCTGCGGCATGGTGGCGTTGACGATATGCAGCGTAATAAAACCCTGCTCTTCTTCGCTCATCTGGATGCCCATATACTCCTTGATAATCTGCAGCGCACGGCCCGCAAGTGCATACTCCTTGCGATAGAACTGCTGGATTTCGAGCAGCAACGGATTCTCACAGGAGACGCCCTTGCGCTCACGCTCCAAAGCAAGGCTGATATGGTCTGCGAGAGCAATGAGAATCTTGTCGTTGATATCGACATTGAGCTCTCGACGGAGCATCTGAACAATATCCTCGGCAATCACGAGGTTGACGGTGGGGATGGACTCCAAAAGATGTGCCAAGCGGTCAATCGTACGCGAGTCCTGAGAAGTTCCCTCCTGCAACGCGTAGGTCTTTTCGATCGACGCCTCGTCGATGGCATCGCCGGCATGACGGCCAAAGCAGAGGCCTCGGCCGATGACGATGAGCTCGGAGCCATCGTCCGAAGTGACCATTGCGACGTTGTTGTTAAAAACTCGCTTGATAACCACGGTACCCACCACAAGAATTTACTCGGAAAGCCAGACGACAGGCTCTTTAACAGCAACAGGGCCGGAAGCATGCTCACGAAGAGTCGAGTTCTCCGAGCGCTCGCACACGATAACGAAGACCGTGGGATCGAAGCCGGCGGCGCGGACCGCGTCGAAATCGACCTCGACGAGGGGCTGGCCCGCGTCGACATGGTCACCCTGGGCAACAAGCGCATGGAAGCCCTTGCCCTCAAGCTTAACAGTGTCGATTCCGATATGCAGCATCACCTGAGCAGAGCCGTCGTCGGACATGATGCCCAGCGCGTGCTCAGTCGGAAACAGCGCCGCGACGGTGCCGGAAACAGGAGCGCACACCGTTCCCTCTTGGGGAACCACGGCAACGCCATCGCCCACGGCACGGCTGCTAAAAGC
>JAEZNV010000123.1 GCA_023441725.1 Actinomycetes bacterium
CTGCTGCGCGAGACGGTCGGCGGCATGTACTCGTTCAACTACCTGTTCAACCTGTGCATCCTGGGCGTGTTCTTGATCGTGGCGCTCTTTATCGGTCTGCAGCTGCGCCCGTTGCTGCTCAACCTCAACCTGCTCTTTGATAAGCAGCTTTCCACGACGGGCCTCATGATCTGCGAGTCCAACGACCTGCCGCGCCAGCGCTATTCGCTGCGCACGGCCATGCGCGTCATGCTCGATTCGGATTCGTACCGTCGCGAGCTGCTCGATCATGCCGTGGCGTTTGAGCATCGCTACCCGTACTACATCAAGGGCGGTTTTGCCGCCGTGGTAGGCGTGCAGGTTCTGCTCTTTGTGCTTTCGACGGTGCTCGATATCGACAATAACGGCAAGATCATCCTGCTCGTTATCTGGATCATTTCGGTTATCGCCATCTGTGGCTGGCTCATCAACATCGAGTACATCCGTGCGAGCCTCAATACCCAGATGCGTATCTCGGCGCTTTCGGACGAGGACCTTCGCCGCGAGATGCGCGAGCACACGGCTGCCATCCCTGCTGCCCGTCGCATGTTTGGTCTCAACGCCAGCGAGCGTGGTGCCAAGGGCGGCGAACAGCCTACGAGCCGTCTGCCGCATATCGGTGCGCATCGTAAGGCTCAAGATGTCGACGACGTTGACAACGTAAGCGGAAACGACGGGGACACCACCCCGCTTGGCAAGCACTCTAAAGGAGGTGAGGCATAAATGAAAAACATCCTGCACCTGTTTAAGCGCGATGTCCAAAACGTGTCTCGCTCCGTGATCGGCATGGTCGTCGTGATGGGCCTGATCATCGTGCCGTGCCTGTACGCGTGGTTTAACATCGCCGGAAGCTGGGATCCCTACGGCAATACCGGCAACCTTAAGATTGCAGTGGTCAACACCGACGAGGGTTACGAGAGCGATCTGATTCCCGTTGAGGTCAACGTGGGCGAAAACGTAACCGCCACCCTGCGCGGCAACGAGAACTTCGACTGGGTCGTCCTCAACGACCGCGATAAGGCGATTGAGGGCGTTAAGTCGGGCGCGTACTACGCAGCCGTCGTTATCCCTAAAACGTTTAGCGCCGACATGATGACGCTTTTCTCGACCGAGGTGAAGCACGCCGATATCGAGTTCTATGAGAACCAGAAGGCCAACGCCATCGCACAGATCGTGACCGAGAAGGGCTCGAGTGCCGTCCAGAGTCAGGTCAACGAGACCTTTACCAAGACCATCACGACCATCGGTCTTAAGACGGTGTCCAGCCTGCTCGATTACATGAGCACCGACCAGGTGAGCAACTTTATCGCCAATCTGTCCTCTACGCTGGGCGATTCGGTCCAGGACCTGCGGGACATTCAGACCAGCGCAACGTCGCTGGCGGGCGTTTTGAGCTCTACGTCCGATTCACTGACATCGGCGGGTGGCATGCTCAAGCAGACGGGCACCGTTGATGAGTCGACGAAGCAGCTGATCGAGCACGCCAAGAGTGGCATCAATGATTCCAAGGAAGCGCTCAAGGCCGCCAACGATGCCGTTGACGCGGCGATTGACGGAAGCGCGGGCTCGTTCGACAACGTGTCCGCCGAGCTTGCGAAGGCATTTGATGCCGCGAATCAGCATGTTGACCTTACGGTGTCTCAGCTCAACGAAGCCGCTGCGGCCCTCGATGCGCGCGCCAAGGATATCGATGCGATGGCCGATCAGCTCCGCAGCCTTGCCGACCAGGTGAGCGATGACAAGCTCAAAGACGGCCTCAAGTCCGCTGCGACGTCGCTGGGCAGAATCGCCGTTGAGTACCGCAACAACGCCAATGAGCTGACGAACATCGCGACGTCGCTCACGAACAGCATGGCAGAGGTTAACAAGTCGCGTGCCGAGGTCGATCAGGCAATCACGGACGCCAAGGATGGTATCTCGGGCGCCAAGATTGACTACGATTCTACGTTCTCGGTTAAGGCCAAAGAGCTCAAGAAGACCATTTCGGGCGTTCTGGATTCCCTGAACGGTATCTCGGGTGACCTAGATAGCGCCGTGAGCGGTCTGACCGACGCATCCGGGTCGCTCGCGAAGGGTCTCTCCAAGGCTGCAAGGCTCGTCAACAAGGCTTCCGATCAGCTGGGCGAGGCGTCGGACAAGATCAGCGCCTTTAAGGACGAGCTTGATAGCGCTCTGATCTCGGGTGACCTGGCCATGATTAAGACAATGATTGGCAGCGACCCCGAGGGCCTCGCCGTGTCGCTTTCCGGCCCTGTCGCACTCGACCGCAAGCCGGTCTATCCGATCCGCAACTACGGTTCGGCCATGGCGCCGTTCTACACGATTCTGTCGCTCTGGGTCGGCTCGATCGTACTGGCGGCCATGATGAAGGACTCGGTTGACGATGAGCTTATCAACGAGCTCATCCCCGTGCGCCTGCACGAGATCTACCTGGGCCGTTATCTGTTCTTTGGCGGTCTGGCCTTGCTGCAGGCAACGCTCGTGTGCGCGGGCGACATTCTGTTCTTTGGCATTCAGTGCGACAACCCCCTGCAGTTTGTGCTTGCCGGCTGGGTCGCGAGCCTCGTGTTCTCCAATATCGTCTACACGCTTACGGTATCGTTTGGAGATATCGGTAAGGCCCTCGCCGTCGTGCTGCTGGTCATGCAGGTCGGCGGTTCGGGCGGTACGTTCCCCATCGAGATGACCGGTCCCGTGTTCCAGGCGATCTACCCCTTCCTGCCGTTTACCCACGGCATCAACGCCATGCACGCCGCCATGGCCGGTGCCTACCATATGGAGTACTGGATTGAGCTGGGCATCTTGGCGAGCTACCTGATTCCGTCGTTGGCCCTGGGCGTCGTCTTCCGCCGCCCAGTCATCAAAGCCAACGACTGGATCATCGAAAAGCTGGAGAGTACGAAACTTATTTAGCGCGACAGCGTGACATTGGCAAAACATCGAGGTTCACTTTGCCGACGCTTTAGTGGGCTGGATTGCGTGGGTTGCTTGGTTGTTGTTACAGTAGCGGGGCGTGCCGGGGGTCCGGTGCGCCCTGTTTTTATTTGACCATGAGGCGGCACGCAGCCATACGCGTGCGGACACCACGCCCAGATTGAGTGCGAGGATGTTCCATGGCCCAATACGCTGCCAACGAAATCGAA
>JAEZNV010000160.1 GCA_023441725.1 Actinomycetes bacterium
CCGATACGGCGGTCTACCACGTCACCACCGATGTTATCTGCGACCCCGAGTCGTTCTCGGCGCTCGCCCACCACATCGCGCGTATCCACAACATCGAGCTCCCTCATGACTTCGACGAGCTCATCTATTCGCGCCGCCTGATGCTTCACATGCTCTTTGGAGCGGACCCGTCCACGTTCGCACGCGTCTACACCACCAAGGACGCCGCATGAGCGCGAAGAAGCCGCCCCGCCTTGCAGGACTGGGGCGTCGCAAGAAACTCGTCGTTGTCTGCCTGGCTATCGTCTGCGCCCTCATCGCCGTAGGGCTATACGCCTGGCAATCGCAGCCCGTGCCCGAAGCGGGCGCCTCAGTCACGACGGCAGAGGGCAAATCGCGCCAAGAAATCCAGGATGAGCTCGACGCCATCGTCCGCGACAACATGATGACGATCTCGGTCGCGCCGGTCGCACAGTTGCAGGAAGGCGGCAAGCTGCGCGTCAACGTGCAAAACGTCCAAGACAACAAGTTTCCCCAGCGCTTCCGCGTGATTCAAAACGACGAGACCATCTATGAGTCCGGTGTGGTCGAGGCCGGCAAGACGGTTGAGACCTGCCCCGCCGGCGATATCCAAGAAGGCGAGGCATATATCGAGATTCAGGCACTCGATGCCAAGACCTACGACACCCACGGCAATCCGACGCGCGTCAAAGTGCGGGTGGCCCAGGCAGACGGCTAGTGGCCGACGCGCTCGCAGGGGCAGCACCCTGTCCCCATTCGTCCAACCATCACGGAAACAATCCGTGACGAGCAGAAAGGATCGATTATGAACACACCCATGAACCTGAGCGGAGCCAGGGCACTCGCCGTGGGCGCAGGGCTTACGCTCGCACTTGCGATGGGCGCCGCGCCAACGGCGGCCATCGCAGAGGTGCGCGTTGGAACCACCGATGTGACGGTGAAGGCCGACATAAGCAATGTTTCGTTTAAGGCGCCAACGGTCATCCCCTTTGCCGCCAAAGCCGACGGAACGCTTGTAGGACCTTCCGACAAGACGATTACCATCGACAACCTCTCGGCATACGGCATCCACGTCACCAACATGAAGGTCACGGCCAAGAATGACTGGACAATCGTTGCAGACGCAAAGACGGGCTCGGCCCAGAACTCCATCGATTTTAAGGTTGGCCCCGATAAGGCAGAAAAGGATGCCAGCTCGGCGACTCAGACTACGGGCCTCGATCTTTCCAAGGACGCAAACTTCGACATGAAGTACCAGGGCATTGCCGATGGAACGGACAAGATCAAGCTCAGTGTGAGTGGACACGTCGCGCGCGTTACGCGTGACATCTACCACGCCACCGGTACGGGAGATCAAGTGGCAAGCATCACCTGGACGGTCGAGCCCGGTGCGCACGCCACGTCCTAAGGCGATCGCACTGGCCGCCATCGTCGGCATCTTGGCGTCCGCGCCTGCCATGGCCTTTGCTCAACAAGAGCAAGCGCAGGCGGCCACAGAAGTGACCGTCGACCTTTCGGGCCTTAATCGCGGCGGCCGTCACGAGCCGCTCGCTCAGACGAGCGACACCCGGCAACTCATTGCGACAGGCGCCGCCACGGTGGGAGCAGGACTGACGTGCCTTGGCCTGCACATCAAACGCAACCAATAGCCAAGCACGACCGGAGTACGCGAAATAGATAGGAGAACCATGGCACCCAAAAACCTTTTGCCCGTCGCCGCGCTCTGCAGCGCACTGGTAAGCGGTACGCCTCTCGCCGCTTGGGCGACGCCCGCCACGGCAAACTCCTTACCGCAAGCTCTGAACCCCGTGGCGAATTCGTCGGGTATCGTCGCCTGCCAACGTTTTTCGCTCGCGCACGCCACGATCCGAACCTCGGGATGCCTTCGCCGCAATACGGTCGGCTCGATAGTCGTGGATATCAAGCGACCGGACAAGGAGAACGGCCCCCAGACAGGTTATGCCATCTGCACATGGAAATCGGCTGCAGTCGACGCCGATGGCGACCCATGCGACCTAGAGCTGCGCATCGATATTGACTCGGTCGATGACTCGGCGAACGGGGCGAAGGTCGTCTTCGACAGCGCGGCCTATGAAGAAGGAGGGGGTGTATGCCTGGGCTGCGTTCCCTCGAATGTCGATGGCGCGCAGCCCATCATCTCCTTTACGGCATCGCTGCGACTGACCAAGGCGAACACCGAAGCCATCGCAACGGGAGATGCGCCTTTGCTGTTCTACGCTGGCGACGCGGATGACCAAGAAGCTCAAAGCACCAGACAGAAGGGCTCGCTTAACCTCACGCGCGGATCAGAACCCGCCCCCATCAATATCGATACCCAGGAGCCGGGCGTGCATCGCATTCTCGCCGATCCGGCGCTGCTCCAAATGACATGGCACGGAGTGGGGTCCGTCGGGATTGCTGCTCCTATATCGAGCGATAATGACAAACCCCCCAAAGACGAGATCGCAGACGCACCGGTGCATGTTGACGATGCAGACGATGCATCATCAGAAGGCAACGCTGCGGCCCCTCTCGAGAAGCCAGGCGGCACCGCCACCGAACCAGGCAATCCCCAACCGAAAGACGGCCTGGAATTTGCCGCTCCCCCAGATGTCGACGAAGGCAACTGTTGCATGATGGTCGCGCTCGACCACACGGAAACCGTCGATGCCGCAAGCATTGAGCCAGTCGCTGCCAATGCGCCCCGCCGCAAAAATATCCTCATCGCGTTCCCCAATACCGTCGAGCTCGTCTTTTTGCCTTCGGGTGAAGTCGTCGCGCCTACGGCACTTACAGCAGTGGGAGCAAGGAGCGCATCGAACGACATCCAAGCTATCTCGGCACTTGATGCCACAACGACCGCCAAGTTGCACCTTTATTCCGTTGCAGCAGACGGAACGCGAACCGAAGAATTCGACGGAACCAAGCTTTTGGTTCCGCGTCGCATCGGTATCCAAGAAGACTTCCCCTATCAAATGGAACTTGAAGGGTTCGATCGTGCACGAGATGCCGACATCATTGCCGCGGCCATCGAGTCCCCACAGCGCCTCATGACGCTGCGCTTCGACTTTAGCCCCGTCCTATCCTAGACCGCTAACCGCCGCTTGGCTCGGATACTGAGCGCTCCCCTCCCCGTTCTGCTACGATTGCCGCGTTGGCATCAATTACAGGAGGGTTCATGCCGGGTTTAGGAACGATCATCAACGTCGCGCTTTTGATCGCGGGCGGTCTGCTGGGCCTCATGGGTGGGCGCTTCATTACGCCCCGCATCCAAGACACGCTCATGAAGGCGTCGGGGCTGTGCGTTCTGTTTATCGGCCTGGGCGGCACCATGCAAAAGATGCTCGTTATCGATGGAGAGACGTTGGCGACCACCGGCACCACCATGCTTATCGTCTCATTTGCCCTTGGTTCGCTCATCGGCGAGGCCATCAACCTGGAAGCCGCCATCGAGAACCTCGGCGAATGGCTCAAGCGCAAAACCGGCAGCGAAGGCGACAACGAGTTCACCAACGCCTTTGTCTCGACATCGCTCACCGTGTGTATCGGCGCCATGGCCATCGTAGGATCGATTCAGGACGGTCTGCTCGGCGACTGGTCCACACTTGCCCTGAAGGGCGCGCTGGACTGCATCATCGTCTGCACCATGACGGCCTCGCTTGGCCGCGGCTGCATCTTCTCGGCCCTGCCCGTTGCCGCATTTCAGGGCACGATCACGCTTTTTGCCGGCGCGCTCTCCCCCATCATGACCACCGCAGCCCTCAACAGCCTTTCGCTTGTGGGCTCCATGCTCATCTTCTGTGTTGGCGTTAACCTTATTCG
>JAEZNV010000201.1 GCA_023441725.1 Actinomycetes bacterium
CGCCGGAGCCGTGACGGGCTCCGGCGCCTTTGCCTTTACAATGGGGTCATGGAACAGATTATCTTGAACATACTCGAGGCTCTGCGTCGCGGCGAGACCGTGGACGACAAAGCGCTCGTCAAACTGATACATGCCGAGGCGCGCCGTGAGGGTGCCGACAAACGCGATTTGGCCAAGCGCCGTCTGCTGCCGTTCTACCAGCGGGTAAAACGTGAGGAGCCGGCTCGTTGGGCAGGGTGGAATGTCGATGCCGAGCTGGAACGTCGACTGCTGCAGGTGCTGCGTATGAAGCCTCGTCGCACGGCCTCGGGCGTGGCGACCATTACTGTCATCACCAAGCCCTGGCCGTGCTCGGGCGATTGCCTGTTTTGCCCCAACGATCTGCGCATGCCTAAAAGCTATCTGCATGCCGAGCCGGCGTGCGCCCGTGCGGAGCAAAACTGCTTCGACCCGTATCTGCAGGTGAGTGCCCGTTTGACGGCGCTTTCGCAGATGGGGCATGCGACCGACAAGATAGAGCTCATCGTGCTCGGTGGCACCTGGAGCGACTATCCGCAAGGGTATCAGGCATGGTTTATGTCGGAGCTCTTCCGCGCGCTCAATGACGATGCCGTCGCCGGCGTAGCGGCCAACCCCATGTTGGCGCGTCCGGGCATCAGCCGTGCCGAGGCAGGGCGCCTGCTCGATGACGCTCCCGCCGATGCCCTGCCGCCGGTGGTAACAGAGCGCCGCGAGCGCTATCGGGCAGCCGGCATTGCGACAGACGAGGCCGAGCTTGCGAGCGGTGTTGCCGACGAGCAGGAGCGTGTGGATGCTGCCGTGGGCGGCTATAACCGTGCGGTGCGTCGCCTGTACGGCCCCGGTACGCCGTGGGGCGAGGTTGCCGAGTGGCAAACGGCAACGATGGAGGAGCTTGAGCGTCAGCAGCGCATCAACGAGCCGGCGAAGCATCGCGTGGTGGGGCTCGTTATCGAGACGCGCCCCGATGCCGTGACGCCGCAGGCCCTCACGCTCATTCGCTGCCTGGGTTGCACCAAGATTCAGATGGGTATCCAGAGTCTCGACCAGCACCTGCTCGATATCAACGAGCGTCGCATTTCGGTGGCTCAGATCGAGCGGGCGTTTTCGCTTGCGCGCCTGTTTGGCTTTAAGATCCACGCGCACTTTATGCTCAACCTGCTGGGCGCCACGCCGGAGGGGGACAAGCGCGACTACGTGCGCTTTATGACCGAGGGGGCCTTTATGCCCGACGAGGTCAAGGTCTATCCGTGTGCGCTCATCGATGGCTCGCGTCTGGTGGGCTGCTACGAGCGTGGCGAGTGGCGCCCCTATACCGAGGAGGAGCTGCTCGACGTGCTGGCCGACGACATCGTGGTGACGCCGGCGTTCTGCCGCATTAGTCGCATGATCCGCGACTTTAGTTCCGACGACATTATGGTGGGCAACAAGAAGCCCAACCTGCGCCAGCTCGTTGAGAACCGCCTGGCTGCTCGGGGTGATGGTGCGATGGTGCGTGAGATTCGCTATCGCGAGATCAGCACGGCGGGTGCCGATCTGGACGAGTTGACCCTTGACGAGGAAGTGGCGTACGAGACGCCGGTGACGCGCGAGCGCTTTTTGCAGTGGGTGACGCCGCAGGGCAAGATCGCGGGCTTTTTGCGCCTGTCGCTTCCCGATCGCGCCTTTGTCACCACGCATGCGGACGAGTTGCCGACGACGCCGGACGAGGCGATGATTCGCGAGGTGCACGTCTATGGCATGGCGGCGCGCGTGGGGTATCAAGGCCAGGCGGCCCAGCACCATGGGTTGGGGCGTCTGCTCGTAGAGCGTGCGTGCGAGATTGCCCGGGATGCGGGTTATACGCGCATCAACGTGATCAGCGCGATTGGTACGCGCGAGTACTATCGCCATTTGGGTTTTTACGATCATGGACTCTATCTGCAAAAGGAGCTCTAGATGAACAAGCCGAGTGTTTCTGCTGGCGTCGTTGCCGGCGTTGCCCTGGGAGCCGCGGCGCTTGGTGCGGCCGCCGTCGCTGTTCGTGCTGCCTGTCTGCAGGTTGCGCGAACCCGCAATGGGTTGGCGCGTGTGAAACGCGTGCACGATGAGAGCGGCGACGAGGTCCGTGTGCTCGCGCAGGGCGGCGTCTACCAAAGCGCGAGCTATGTCGGCGATCGTTGGGCGGAGCCCGTCTTTGCGTACTATCGTGCGTTTGACGACGTGTTTGAGTCCGAGGATGCGATGCGCGACGCTTATGGCCACGGCATCGACCGTATGCTTATGCTGGGCGGCGGTGGGTTTGCCTATCCCAAATTTGCGCTGATGTCGCACGAGGGCTTGCGCATGGACGTTATCGAGTATGACGGAGAGATTACGCGTCTGGCGCGCCGCTGGTTCTACCTAGACGAGCTGGAGCGCGCGGCGGGCGATCGCCTGAGGGTGATTACCGCCGAGGCGCGTTCGTATCTGGGCGTGACGAGCGTGGGCCATCGTCGCTACGACGTGGTCGTGAGCGATTGCTTTGGCGGTGCCGAGCCCGTACGCGAGCTGGCGACGGTTGAGGCGTTGCGTTTGGTGCGGGGCAGCCTAAATGTCGGCGGCATCTACATTGCCAATATCGTGAGCGCAAACGAGGGGAGCGACGTGACGTTCCTGCGCGACTGCGCTGCCACGGCAGTCGAGGTATTCGCCCACGCCTGGGTGGTCCCATGTGGCGATGCGGAGTTCGGCGGCGAGGAGAACTACCTGCTCATCGCCAGCGACGGCGACTACGCCTTTGCCGAAGCTGTGCCCTTCGACGCCGACTTCCTCGGCACCGCCCTTCACGACAAGTAAGTCCCCCCGTCCCAGAAAGACTGGTCTTAGGCGTGGTCGTGCCAGCTGCGGACACGCTGCTTCATACCCTCGATGTCGAGCACGCCTTCGGCGAAGCCTTTGCGCACGAGCTCTTCGGGAACGAACTCATCGTAACGATCAAAGTAAGGCACCTCGCCGGGATAGACGAGCTCGATGGGATCGAAGTCCTTCTCGGCCTCGGCGGCGAGCACCTCAAAGAACGTCTCCTCGTCGGCCTTCATCTTAAACTGCATAAAGTACGGGCGTGATGGGTCGAGTCCGCGAAGGCCCAACTCAGCGGCACATTTGATTTTAAGCATGCGCTCGAGTGCTAGGAAGGCGTAGCTGCCCAGCCAGGGGAAGAGTACCCAGGTGTCGCCGCCCAGGTTGATAAGCGGTTTAGTTCCCGCGCCCGAAATCTCGGCGGTATGACGAGCCTGTGCAAGGCGTGCCCGTGCGTTGCCCATGAGGTACGGATATGCCGCGTGCTCGTTGAGCGCCTTTCGCATGCGCTCGAGTACGTGTGTATTGATGTCACCGGGGCAGTCGCCAAAGTAGGCCGGCACGCGGCCCTTGACCTGCGTGGCAAAGACGGTATGACGCTTCCAGTCCACTTCCTCGACGATCCAGCAATGGCCCGCGATGGCGATGCGCTCGCCAGGTGGTGGCGGGTTGACAATCGTGCCCAGTTCGGCCGATTCGCTACGAACGGTAAACTCCTCGTTTTCCTGGAATACAGCGTAGAACTTAAAGTTGTTGATGATGCGCTCGCCCGCGAGGCCCACGATGAGCCCACCGCCTTCGGTGGCCTGGATATGGTCGATCTTGATGAGGTGGCGCAGCAACACGCGATAGTCATCGGTCGAGACGCGATGGAAATAACTGAGCGTGAGCACGCGCTGGGCAAGTTCGGCCGGTGTGAGCTCGCCGGTGCTGGCAAGCGTCGACATGGTCTGGTGATAGAGCAGGCTGTAGGGGAGCCGATCGAGCTCGGGCGGCTCAACCCATTTTTCCTCGCGATAGAGTTGTACAAGCGCGATGCCTTGCAGGAGCTTCCACGGAATGGTCTCGGGCATCATCGTGCGCGGCTCGGGCTCCTCTTCGCGCATGACAAACCACATCTCGGGCGGAAGATCGCGGCGGCCTGTGCGCCCCATGCGCTGCAAAAAGGAGCTGACGGTAAACGGTGCATCGATCTGGAACGCGCGCTCCAGACGGCCGATATCAATGCCGAGCTCCAACGTGGAGGTGGTGACGGTCGTCTGTGCCTGTTCCTCGTCGCGCATAAGCTCTTCTGCCGTCTCGCGCAACGATGCCGAAAGATTACCGTGATGGATGAGGAAACGGTCGGGCTCGTGCCGGCTTTCACAGTAGCTGCGCAACATGGAGCACACGGCCTCTGCCTCCTCGCGCGAGTTGGCAAAGACCAGGCACTTGCGGCCGCGGGTATGTTCAAAGATGTAGCCCATGCCGGGGTCGGCGTTGTCGGGTGCGGTGTCGGTGGGGCTGAGCAGCGCCTGTTCGGTCGCTCGCGGGATGTCGACTTCTCCCTCGGGGGCCGAGGAGGCGTGACGGTCCTTAGGAACGGCCTTGCCCCGTGCCTGCTCGCGACGTTGACGGCGCTCCTCCTGTGTAAGCTGTCCACTATGGCGCATGTCTTGTCCGGATGCAGGCAGTGCCGTGGGTGGCGCCATCTCAATGCGCTCGCATGCGAGCACCTCGGCTTCCTGCGGACCTGTGCTCATAAATCCTCGCTGCTGCGCCTGGGGGCCCGAGTTGTAGAAGTGCTCCATGGAGATGCGCCACACGCGGCGCGGCTCCTCAAAGCGGGGAATGACGCAGTCGCGCCCTGTTCCCTGCGACAGAAAGGCACCCGTGCGTTCCGGGTCTCCGATGGTGGCCGAAAGGCCAATGCGCCGGGGCTGCACGCCCGCCATGCGCGAAAGGCGCTCGATAAGGCAGAGCGTCTGCCCGCCGCGGTCGCCGCGCATGAGCGAGTGGACTTCGTCGATGACCACATAGCGCAGGTCACAGAACATGCGTGGGATGGCCATGTGCTTGTGGATCAGGAGCGCCTCGAGTGATTCGGGCGTAATCTGCAAAATGCCGCTTGGCTTTTTGATGAGCTTGGCCTTGTGCGATTGCGAGACATCGCCGTGCCAGTGCCAGACGGGGATATCGGCCTCTTCGCACAGATCGTTGAGGCGTACAAACTGGTCGTTGATGAGCGCTTTGAGAGGACCAATGTAGAGGGCGCCTACGCTCGCGGGCGGGTTCTCCCAAAACTCGGGCAGGATGGGAAAGAAGGCCGCCTCGGTTTTGCCGGATGCCGTGGATGCCGTCAGGAGCACATTGTCTTGCGTGTTAAAGATTGCATCTGCTGCCGCAACCTGGATAGAGCGCAGGCTCTCCCAATCGTGGGAGTAGATGAAATCCTGGATAAACGGGGCATAGCGGTCAAAAGCGTTCATGGGCCTCCTTTCAACAACGGGTTATCAAACGCAGCGGGCAACAGGTTGTCGAATTGCAACATCGGTGTTTGCCCAGATAAAACCCGCCAAAATAAACCTGTCCCTTTTTGGCAGGTTAGATGGTGAATTCGGCGAAGTTGTGGTCGTCGTCTGCGGTGCCGGTGTCGTCTGTTGCGGCTGCCGGCGCCAGCGCGTCGCCGCCGACGCTTTGCAGCAACTCGGCCACGTTAGCATCGGGGTTTTGACACAGGATATCGAGCAGCTCGATAAAGTCGCGGATGACCTCGCGAGGCGTCAGATGCGTGTCGGCCCCCACGCGGCCAAACTCGATCTTGAGGAAGTCCACCAAGTCGTTCTCGGTAAGCGTGGGCGTCCAGCCAAAGTAGCCGGCATGGATCTGCATGAGCTTTTCGATGAGCACCAGCAGCTCCTCGTAGGTGAGCGGCTGCAGGCGGATGATGGGCGCGAGCATGTCTTTGAGGTCATCGCGCGCAAAGCGGCCCTGGGCGAGTCGGCTCCGAAGGGCCTCGTAGGAAAAGACGCCGCGGCGGCGGTCCTCGATAGAGGTCGGCGTGCCGCCCATGATCACGCCCAGGTACTGCGCTTTGCCTTGGAGCGTGTCGTTGTACATGGTCAGGATCTTCTCGTAGTTATATTGGCGCGTAATCGCGTTGGGAATCTTGTATAGATTCACGAGCTCGTCGATGAGCACCAGCATGCCCTTGTAGCCGCTGCAGACCAAAAAACGTGCGATGAGCTTGACGTAGTCGTACCAGTCGTCGTCGCTGATGATGGTCGAGGAGCCCAACTCGGCGCGTGCCTCACTCTTGGTGCGGTACTCGCCGCGAATCCATTTGGTCACGCGACTCATAGCTTCTTCGTCACCCTCCGAGACGGCCGCGCGATAACGGCGGAGCATACGGGCGAAGTCGAAGCCGTGGACCATTTCCTCGAGCGGGGCCAGTTGGGCATTAACGGCAGACTCGTCGGCGTCGGCACACGAGGCGACCCAGCGATCCAGGATAAGGTTGAGCGCGCCGCCCTCGGGGCGCGTCTTGGTCGATATGTTGCGGATGAGCTCGCGATAGGTGGCGAGGCCCTGGCCCTGGCCACCCTGTAGGCGGCGCTCAGGGGAAAGGTCGGCATCGGCGACCACAAAACCTTTGCCCATGGCATGCGTTCGGATGGTCTGGAGCAAAAAGCTCTTGCCGGCGCCGTAACGACCAACTAGGAAACGGAAGCTTGCGCCGCCATCGGCGATGAGGCTCAGGTCGGTGAGCAGAGCACGGATCTCGACCTCTCGCCCCACGGTGATATAGGGAAGGCCAATGCGCGGGACAACGCCGCCCTTGAGCGAGTTGAGAATGACGGCGGCGACGCGCTTGGGCACACGGGGTGCTGCGGATGCGGTATCACTCATGGTCTAGGTATCCTCTCACGTCTGCTTCGTAGTCCTCGATAATTTGCGGTCCTGCTGAGCCAAATTCAATAACGGTGTCGCCCACCAGGTCAAAGAGCGCTTCGTTGATGCTATCGACGAGCATGTCCTCACTCTTGCCCGACTGTGCCACCGCCGATGCCGTCTGCGCTGCGTTTTGCTCGAGGAGCGCTCGAAGATAGGCGTCTGCGGCGGAATCGAGTACGGACGCGGTGTCGGCGGGCGTGGGCGCTGGTGCGAGGAGCGGGGCTACGACGCCAAACTGCTCGGTGGAGATGGTCGGCTCGCCAGCCTCGTCCCGCTGCATGGTCGTCGCGACTGGTTCGGCGATCGTGTCGGCCACGGGCTTGGCTTCCCGTCGTTCGGCAACTGCCGTCTCGGCATCCGCAAGCGTGCCGTCCTCGCGCTCCTCGTCGATCAAAAGCGCCTCGCGCGTTTGCGCGGCGGCGCTCCGAATGTGTCCCAGCTGGCTCAGGTCGATATCGATCTTGACGGGCTGATGAGCGGCATCCCATGAAAGCCATGCCGTGATCTCGTCATCGATAATCTTAGCCAGATATTTGGGGACCTTCTCTTCCTTAAGGGGATGGGAGGGGTCCAGCGCCAGGCGCAGGCGCTGATCACAAGCGCGCATCATCTCACCGAGCTTGCTACTTTTTTGTCTGCTGCCGTGGATACGCATGCATTCCCAAAAGCCATTTTGGCAGCGGTAGATGTGAATGGGGTCCAGGCGATATTCACAGTCCTCGTGGCGCTCGGGCGCAAAGAACACGGCCGAGGCAAACATGGTGTAGGGCATGGCCGTCTCCTCCCCAAACAAGCTCGCTACGATGCCGGTCTTTCGGTGCGTGTCATAGTAGCGCGCCATGCGGACATACACGGCGCATGCCACGTGGCGCAGGTCACGATGGTGGGAACGGTCGAGCCGTGAGTTATTCAGGTTGTACGTCGAGAGTGCGTCGATGGCAGCCATGAGCCGCTCCTCATGCGCCTCATCGGGCGGAAGGGGAAGCGTGGGCTCGGAGGTCTTGCGACG
>JAEZNV010000188.1 GCA_023441725.1 Actinomycetes bacterium
GCACGAGGATGCCCCCGAGTCACTCCCCTATGCGCCATGCGGCCCCCAGGGCACGTGAGACAGACACCGGACACCGAAGATACGGTGGGCGCCGCCCACCGGTCAGCGGCCAGAGCATGGGGGGCACGCCCGGTCCCGTTCCGAACCCGGAAGCTAAGCCCCATCGCGCCGAGAGTACTGCGGGGTCAGCCCGTGGGAGGCCAGGGCGCCGCTGACCGGTGGACGGCACCGAGCTGTCGCAACGGACTGAAGAAGGGGGAGGCCTCGCGGCCTCCCCCTTTTTTGTTTAAGTCAGATCTAACAAACTCGCTGTGTTTTATGACCCTCGTTTGTCGCATCTTCCGTTAACGGGCTACAATAACTTAGTCTGTGCAATATGGAGGTGAACATGGCTGAAGCTGGTATCGGCGTTGATATCGTCGAGATTTCCCGCATGAAATCAATCCTTGAAAAGACGCCGTCGTTTGCTCGGCGTGTGTTTACCGAAGAAGAGTGCGCATATTGCGACGCTTCATCGCGTCCTGCGGCGCACTATGCGAGCCGTTTTGCTTCTCGTGAAGCGGTTCTCAAGGCTCTTGGTACGGGCTTTAGCCAGGGCGTCGGCCGCAAAGACGTCTCGGTAACGCGTGATAACCTCGGAAAGCCTAAAGCAGTGCTTTCAGGTCGAGCGCTCAAGATTGCTCAAGAGTTGGGTGTCGTTGAAGTTGCGCTTTCCATTACCTTGACGGGTGATTTGGCCGTAGCCAATGCCATTGCGATCACCGAGGATGCTCGACCTAAGCCTAAGGAAGAAAAGGTGAGCACCAAGGAACGCGTTGCACAAACGTTTAAAGAGGCTCGCTCGGTTTTAGATGAGCTTGAGCAACTGCAAAATTCAGCTTTAACGGAGCACCTGGGCGATGCTTCGCGAGATACGCTAGGAGCATAGATGAAACCGGTTTTGAGTACCGAGGAAGTCGTTCGTCTCGAGGATATTATCGAACGCGAAGGAACTTCGAAGGCCGAACTTATGGAACTGGCGGGTGAGTTTGCTGCTACTGAAATTCTAAAACTCAATCCCGATCGCGTCCTTGTTCTGGTCGGTTTTGGCAACAACGGTGGCGACGGCTGGGTCGCGGCTGATATCTTGAGTCATAAGGGCGTTGACGTGGATATCGTGTCTCCGGTTGAGCCGGATGAGATTCCCGCCGCTCTGGCTCGCCATGTTGCCCGCCGTACCGCCGGTCGTGACGTACATGTGTGCGTCGGTCCCTCACGAGATGAGCTTGAGGTTTTGATCGATAAGGCCGACGTTGTTGTTGACGCTATTTTTGGTACCGGTTTCCACGGTGACCTGCGTGCACCGTTTTCCATCTGGATTCCGACAGTTAACGACTGCGCCGACCATGTGGTGTCTATCGATGTTCCTTCAGGTCTGAATGCCGAGACCGGTGTTGTTGACGACGACTGCATCCGTGCCGAGCGTACGGTCACGATGATCACGCCCAAGATTGGCCTCTACAGCGCTGATGGCCCTGAGTACGCCGGTGATCTGGTGTGCGGTAGCCTCTATGATCGCCTTGATGAGGTCATCGATGATGTCGACCATGCCGCCGAGATTGTCGAGCCCGGTGACCTGGTGGATTTCTTTGCTCCGCTGCCCTCGAATATCGATAAGTATTCTCGCGGTTCCGTCCTTATTGTTGCCGGCTCGGCGCAGTATCCTGGCGCTGCCATTATGGCTGCCAAGTCTGCTGCCCGTGCGGGTGCCGGCTATGTGGCTGTCGCGACGCCCGATGCGTGCGCCAATCTTATTCGTATGGCACTTCCCTCGATTCCGGTTTTTGCTATTCCGTCCGATTCCCGCGGCTCTTTTGGTGCCGCTGCCCGTATGACCGTGTGCGAGATTGCAAAGAAGTACAGCTGCGTACTGTGCGGTCCCGGCATGACGACGTCTGCCGGTGCCATGCAGGTGGTTTCGGGCTTGTTGGAGCTTGATGTGCCGCTGATCCTTGATGCCGATGCGCTCAACTGCCTTTCTAAGATTGCCATCGACGGTATCGATAGCAACCCTGAGATGTACCGCCGCGAGCAGCCGCTCGTCATGACGCCGCACTATCGCGAGCTTTCGCGCTTGGTTGCCGGTGACGAGGTTAACGATCTGGGGACTGCAATTGCGGCAGCGCAGAAGGTTGTCTGGGCTGCTGGCTCCGACAATCTCGTGGTTATTGCCAAGGGGCCGACGACGGCTATCTGTGGCGTTGAGCGCGTGCTTTTGCCGCTTTCGGGTCCGGCGTCGTTGGCGACTGCCGGTTCGGGCGATGTTCTTGCGGGCATTTTGGCCGGCACACTGGCTACCATGCGTGATGAGATGGATCGCTGGGAGCTGCTGTATTCGTATGCCGTTGCGCTTCACAGCTACGCGGGTTTTGCCGCGGCAACGGAGTACGGTGAGAAGAGTGTTATTGCGACCGATCTGATCGACTTGATCGGTCCTGCCATGGAATTGGCGGCAAAGGATGCACTCGATGATCTGGGAATCATGGACGAAGGGTCGGATGACTAATCATGAATAAAGCCGATTTGACGCGCTGGTCCTGGGTTGAGATTGACCGAGGGGCGCTTCGCCGCAACACGAGGGCTTACAAGAATCTGCTCGATCCACGTCAGCGACTGTGCTGCGTAGTGAAGGCCGATGCCTATGGCCATGGTGCCGTCGAGTGCGCCAAAATCATGTATTCGGCCGGTGCCGACATGTTTGCCGTGGCGACGGTTAGTGAAGGCGTTGAGCTTCGACAGGGCGGGATCACAAAACCCATCCTGATCCTGAGCGAGCCGCCTATCGAGGCCATTCCGACGTTGCTCGAGTTCGATATCATGCCTTCGGTCTATACGTCCGATTTCGCCCTTGCCTATGGCGAGTGTGCTGTCGCGGCAGGCAAGGTGGGCAAGTACCATCTAGCCATCGAGACGGGCATGAACCGCATCGGCGTTCACTACACGCAGGTGCTCGACTTTGTTCGTGGCATTAGCTTCCATCGCGGTATCCAGTGTGATGGCGTATTTACGCACTTCGCCACGGCCGATGAACCTTCGGGTTGGGACTACAAACTGCAGTGCCAACGCTTTACCGAAGCCGTTCAAGCCATTAAGGACGCGGGTTTTGAGTGCGGCATCGTGCACTGTGCCAACACGCCGTCCTCGATGCTCGATCCCTCGATGCGTTTTGATATGATTCGCGCCGGCGTTGGCTTGTACGGCATGCAGCCATGCGAGCTGAGCGGCCGCGTGATGAAGCTCGATCCTGTTATGAGCGTCCATGCGCGCGTGACGCGTGTGGCGCATCCTGCGATGGGTGAGGGCGTGGGCTACGGTTTTACCTACCGCGTACCGCGCACACGCGTTCAGATTTGCACGCTGCCGATCGGTTATGCCGATGGTCTTTCGCGTACGCTCTCCAATCGTATGGACGTGCTGTATCGCGGTGAACGCATTCGTCAGGTGGGTAACATCTGCATGGACCAGTTTATGGTCGCCATCCAGTCCAATCCGGCGCATGAGATTCCCGAGGCCGAGCATGGCGACGAGATGATCATTGTCGGCCGCGATGGTGATGCCGAGATTACCATGGACGAGATGGCTCGCCTGCGCGGCACGATTAACTACGAGGTTGCTTGCGGCTTTGGCATGCGTCTCGACAAGGTCTACGTGTAGGAGCCACTATGGGTGTCATGCACATCCCCGGACATAGTCACCAGGCGCCGCGCGAGGTTGCGCTCGAGGAGATTGAGGCTGTTTTAGGCGACTGTCATCTCTGCCAGCTCTATCAGTCGCGCCATAACATCGTGTTTGGCGTGGGAAACCCCCACGCCCGCGTAATGTTTATCGGCGAGGCGCCGGGGCGTAACGAGGATCTGCAAGGCGAACCGTTTGTGGGGGCGGCGGGCGAGGATCTCAACGGCATCCTGTCGCTGGCTGGCCTCAAGCGCGAAGACGTCTACATTGCCAACGTGCTTAAGTGTCGACCGCCGGGAAATCGCAATCCTCGGCCCGAGGAAGTGCTGGCCTGTTCACCGTTTTTGCGTGAGCAGATTCGAAGCATTTGGCCCGACATCATCGTGACGCTCGGTAACCCTGCGACGCACTTTGTGCTTAAGACCGAGATTGGCATCACCAAGCTGCGCGGCAGGTTCCATCAGATGGGGCATTTTGTGGTGATGCCCACGTTCCATCCGGCGGCGGCGCTGCGTAATCCGGCGTGGCAGGAGCTACTGGAGGAAGACTTTAAGATGCTGGGCGACTATCTGGAGCGGCATCCCGCGCCAGAGGGTGCCTTGGAATAATAAGGAGCATATATGTCCCTGGAGCGCCTGGGGGTAGGTATTTATAAAACGGTTTGCTCTACCGATACGGAGCATTTTGGCGAGCTGGTCGCGCCGTGCCTGGAAGATGGCGATGTGCTGATTTTGACCGGCGGCTTGGGTGTGGGCAAAACCCACTTTACCAAGGGCGTTTCGCGTGGTCTGGGCGACGGCCATATGGTCACGAGCCCCACATTCGCACTCATGGCTGTTCATGACCAGGGGCGTATTCCGCTGTTCCACTTTGACCTGTACCGTCTGGAGCATGCTTACGAGCTCGAGGATACGGGCATTTTCGATGTACTGGGCTATGAGGGTGCCTGTCTGTTGGAGTGGGGCGAACAGTTCCAGGACGAACTGACGGACGAGTATCTTTCGGTAACGCTTAAGCGTGATGAGAACGATAGCGACGTGCGAACGATAACGCTCGAGGCACACGGCGGGCGCGCAGCGGAGCTTTCCGATTTGATTGATAAGGCTGTACGAGATGAGCTTGCATAACGATTACGCGCTGGTGGTGGCGCTCGATACTTCGACCGATATGCTTGCCTGCGCGGCAAGCTGGATTGATGGACAGACGGGCGAGGCGAAGCTGGTGAGTGGCGACCATATGTGTCGTCGCCATGCCAATGTGGAGCTCGTGAATACCGTCGACAGCGTGCTTGCTCGGGCTGGCATGGACCGTGCTGACGTGGGCAGTTACGTCGTCGGTCGCGGCCCGGGTTCGTTTACCGGCGTGCGTATCGGCATTTCCACCGCCAAGGGCTTGGCGCGCGGTGCCAACGTGCCGCTGTTGGGTGTGTCGACGCTCGATGCCTGCGCATGGACCGCGTGGAAGGCCGGCGTGCGTGGCAAGCTCGGCATTCTGGCCGATGCCATGCGCGGCGAGGTGTATCCGGCTTTGTATGTGCTGGGCGACGAGGGCCCCGAGCGTCAGTTTGAGCGCGAGCACGTGGTCAAGGCTGCCGTAGCGCTTGATGAGTGGCGCCAAGCCGCGGACTGGGACCAGGTTCAGCTGACTGGCGACGGTCTCGTGCGCTATGGCAAGCTGCTGGGCGAGGATGAGGCCGCTCGCTGCGTAGAGCGCGGCTTGTGGTGGCCTTCGGGCGAGGGCCTCCTCCTTGCGCATGCCGCGGGTGACGGCGATCCGGCCCGCGTCCTACCGATCTATACGCGCCTTTCTGACGCCGAGGAAAACGAGCGCAAACGCCTCGGTCTTGCCGAGAGCGCGCAGAGCGAAATTACGGGCGTCGCCGATGAGCTCGCTGGTCGCCATCTGCAATTCCGCCCCATGGGTGCGGCGGATGCCGAGGGTGCGAGTGCGCTGGAGGCCGCCTGCTTTGAAGGCGCTGGGCACGAGGCATGGACGCCGGGCATGTTTCTATCCGAGCTGGGCGAGGATGTTGCGGCGCCGCGCAGCTGGTGGGTGGCGCACGACGACGGTCAGCTGCTGGGCCTTGCCGGCGGCATGGTCGTAGACGGTGACGTGCAGATTCTGGATGTTGCCGTCGACCCGAAGCATCGCCGCGGGGGTATTGCCCGCAAGCTGCTGTCGCACGTGAGCTACGATGCCCAGATGCTCGGCTGCACCACGGCTTCGCTCGAGGTCGAGGACGGCAATGAGGGCGCTATTGCGCTCTATGCCTCTCTGGGCTTTACCGAGGCGGGCCGCCGCCGCGGTTACTACGGTGCTGGCAAAGATGCCATCGTCATGACGGCGCCGCTGCCCTTGGTGCTCCCGGTCGACAACGCTTCGCCCGAGCCGACGGCGGCTGAGCAGCGTGTATGGCCGCTACCTGCACCCGAGCGAACCGTTGAGGAGCGCGCCGAAATTGAGCGTCGCCGCCTGGTGCTTGCCATCGAGAGTTCGTGCGATGAGACGGCTGTGGCGATTATCGATGCGGACGGTAATATGCTGGCCAATCAGGTTTCGACGCAGATCGATTTTCATGCCCGTTTTGGCGGCGTAGTGCCCGAGATCGCTTCGCGCAAGCACGTTGAGGTGATCGTGAGCGTCGTGGACGCGGCGCTCGAGGATGCCGCGGCATCGCTTGGTCTTGAGGGCGGAGCCATCGCGCCGAGCGAACTCGCCGCTGTTGGCGTGACGCAGGGTCCGGGCCTGGTGGGTGCTCTGGTGGTGGGCGTCGCCTTCGCCAAGGGCTTTGCCTATGCCGCCGGCAAGCCGCTCGTGTGCGTCAATCACCTTGAGGGCCATCTGTTCGCCAACCTGCTGGCGCAGCCCGATCTCAAACCGCCGTTTATCTTCACGCTCGTCTCGGGCGGTCATACCATGCTTGTTCACGTCAGGGCGTGGGGCGACTACGAGGTGCTCGGCGAGACGCTCGACGACGCCGTGGGTGAGGCCTTCGACAAGGTGGCTAAGGCGCTGGGCCTGGGCTATCCCGGCGGCCCCATCATTTCCAAACTGGCCGAGACGGGCAATCCCCGCGCGATTGACTTCCCCCGTGCGCTCAATAGTAGGGGAGACTATCGATTCTCGCTTTCGGGCCTCAAGACGGCGGTGACGCTCTACATTGAGCAGGAGACCAAAGCCGGGCGTACGATTCATCTGCCCGACCTTGCGGCTTCGTTTGAGGCCGCGGTCTTTGACGTTCAGTACAAGAAGGCCAAGAACGCGCTGCATGCCACCGGGTGCAAGGAGTATTGCATCGGTGGTGGCGTCTCGGCCAATCCGCATCTGCGCGAGATGATGATCAAGAAGCTCGGGCGTCAGGGGATCCGCGTAACGGTGCCGCCTCTCTCGGCATGCACCGACAACGCCGCCATGATCGCGGAGGTCGCCCGCCGTAAATTCGACCGAGGAGAAATCTCGCCGTTCGACGTCGACGCCGATCCGAACATGACGCTGTAGCCGCAAAGGCGCGGTCCCCGGCCGGAGGGGCCGGATATAAGGTTTCCTGCTCTACAGTCCTGCGCAAGACGAAGGCCACATTAAGTGGCCTTCTTTGCGTGCGGAACTCGCGATAAACCTTATATCCGGCC
>JAEZNV010000007.1 GCA_023441725.1 Actinomycetes bacterium
TCAGGTTGAAAGTAAATGCAAAGGTAAACCGTATTATGTTTGCACATTATGAACGTATCAGTCAAATAATTGACCGTGAAAACCAAACAAACCAGATAAACGGCGTGGTATGGCCCCTCAACAAAGCCATTTAGCATGCTAGGCGGTCGGTGCGTTCCTAAACGTGTAGTTGCCCGGAGAGCGTACATTGATATAGGTTACGCCCTCTACCTGCGAAAGCAGCTTGGTCACGATGCGTTCTTTCTTGGCGATATCATCCGAATCGCCCAGCGACACCTCGACGCCGTTGTCGAGATTTGCCGAGATAGCCTCAACGGAAGGCGTGGAAATATCCTTCACCTGGTCCAAGAACTCGCTCGAAAAACCGCGTGCGTAATCCAGGCCGGCCTTGACGGCCTTGGAGCTCACCGCCCGACCCGAAACCGGTGCGACATCGGCCGAGACATCAGTCAACAGCACGGCGCCGTAGTGCTTGGCAAGCGCCAGGGCCGCATCGATGCCGGTCAGGGTGTTGGCACCCTCCCCCGATGTAATGACGTTTCCCTGGTCGTCAACCTCGACAGACGTCGACAACGGAGCAATCCAGGTGTCATCGTCTCCGATAGCCCAGGCAAGGTCGTCGGAGCTGATATAGGCAATGGCGATAACCTTACGCTCCGTCGGCGTGATGATAAGCGTATGGGGAAACTGGCGCTGGACATCCACACCCGAGACCCACGGGTTTTGCTTGAGGCCCTCGGTAATCTGATCGGGATCCACGTTAAAGAGCGACGTGTTCTCGGGAAGACTGATGAGCTGCATGGCGTCGTGCTTGGTCACATGCTCGCTGCCATGAATCTGAATATCGGTGGCGGCGAACAGGCCAGAGTTGATGACGACGATGGCAATAATGGCAAGTAAGGCCACGGCTGCCAGGATACCGCCCGCGATCTTGCCCTTACCCTTGATGGCAGAAGCGGCGTCGGTCGCCTTACCCGCCATGGCACCGAGCGATGACAGAGGATTGAGGCCCTTTTTTGCCGAAGACGCCTTGGCGGCGGGTACCGATGTCAGCGAACGCGGCTTAGCGCCAGGCAACGTACGACCGGCATGCGGCGCACGAGCTCCCAGCGAAGGCCTGGGCGTCGCCATGGGTCGGGAGGTCTTGGTGCCCATCGCCGGCTTGGGCGTCACCGAAGGACGCGGAGCCGGACGACTCGTCTTTTTAGAAGCGGGGCGTCCTCCCAGCTGCGAGCCGACGACCGGGGGCTTGGCAGGACGAACGGGGCCAACAGACTTGGAGGGCATGGCGGGCTTATGTTGAGGCTGGGCAGGTGCGCCGGAACGCCCTCCGGCGCGGCGGAAGGTTGGTTTCGATGCTCTAGAAGCCGAGGAATTTAACTTCCGGTCTGAGCTCGATGCCATACGCCTCCCTCACCTTTCCGTGCACATGCCTGATAACCGCGGCCACGTCATCGGCCGAGGCGGTTCCGTTATTAACGATAAAATTAGCGTGTACGGGCGAAACTTCCGCACCGCCAACCGAAAAACCCTTTAATCCACAATCCTCAATCAACTTGCCCACGCTTGCGTCGGGCGGGTTGCGAAAGACCGATCCGCAGGATGCACGGCCCATGGGCTGCGTGCGCTTGCGGCGCGTCAGGTACCGCTCCATACGCTCGCGAATGTCGGCCTTGGACGCGGGTTTGAGCTTGAGCACGCACTCGAGAATGATCTCGTTACGCGGCAAGCTGCACTCGCGATACCCCCAAGCGATCTCGGACCCTGCATAGTGCTTAATACCGGACGCCGGATCAAACGTGACCACGTCCTCGATAAGAGAGCCGATCCACTCGGTCCGCGTACCTGCGTTCATGGACACGGCGCCGCCGACCGAACCGGGAATACCGACCGCGAACTCAAGGCCCGAAAGCCCGCGCGACAAGGCGTCGTTGACCAAACGCGCGAACATCACGCCCGCGCCAACGGTCAGCGTGCAGCCGTCCTCGGCAACAACCGTGCGCTGAAACTCACGTCCCAGCGAAATAACGGCGCCGCGATAGCCGGCATCGGCAACCAACAGGTTGGACCCCTTGCCGATAATCACCCACGGCACCTGCTCGCGGTCAAGCACCGCCACGGCGCGACGCAGGGCATGGTAGCTATGGCACGTCACAAAGAGGTCGGCCTTGCCGCCGATACGATAACTCGTATGACGCGCAAGGCGTTCATCCTCGACTACGTCCGTGTCGATCATGCCCGAAAGCGCCATGACGGCGTTAAACAGACCCATGGAGGTTAAGCGTCTTTCTTGGCAGTCAGATACTCGATGAACTCGGGGCCGACGGTCGTAACGTCGCCGGCACCCATGGTGAGCAGCAGGTCGCCCTCGCCCACGAGCTTCTCAAGCTCCTGGTTGAGCTCAAGACGGCTGGAGCAGTACACGACCTCCTTGCCGGGATGCTTGGCGCAAACAGTATCTGCGAGCATCTTGGAGGTAACGCCCGGAATCGGCATCTCGCCGGCGGAGAACACATCGATCAGCAGCAGCTTATCGGCGTTGGCAAAGGCATCGGCAAAGTCATCGCACAGAGCCTGCAGGCGCGAATAGCGGTGCGGCTGGAACACGACGTCGACATGCTTGTAGCCCAGCGAAGAGGCAGCAGCGAGCGTCGCCTTGATCTCGGTGGGATGATGGCCGTAATCGTCAACCACCGTGATGCCGTCGATATCGCCCACGTGAGTAAAGCGACGGCGGACGCCCTCAAAACTCGAAAGCGCCTTAGCGGCGGCGTCGATATCGAGGCCTAGGGCATGGGCGACGGTCAAGACGGCCGTGGCGTTGAGCATGTTGTGACGACCGGGGTTGCTCTTAATCTCGACAGCGTGCTCGGTGCCGTCCTCAAAGCGAACGATAAAGTCGCTCTGGATGCCCTTGACATCCGGATGCACGCAGACGATGTCGTTGTTCTCGGCAAAGCCATAGGAAAGCACATGACGGCCCGTCGACTTGGCGAGCTCGACCAGATGCGGGTCCTCGCCGCAAACGATGACGGTGCCGTCCTCGCCCACCAGCCCCATAAACTTTGCAAAGGTGGCCTCGATCTCCTCGATACCCGAGTAGTGATCGAGATGGTCGGCCTCGACGTTGGTCACGATGACCACGTTGGGGTTCAGGAACAGGAACGAGCTGTCGGACTCGTCGGCCTCGGCGACAAAGTAGTCACCCGAGCCGTTCTTGCCGTTGGTGTCGTAGCCCTCGACGATGCCGCCGATTAAAAAGCTGGGGTCCAGACCCATGCGATCGAGCATCGTGGCGCACATCGAAGACGTCGTGGTCTTGCCGTGCGTGCCGGCAACGGCGACGGTGGTGTAGCCGTGGCCCAAGGCCGAGAGCATCTTGGCACGGGGCCACACGGGAATACCGAGCTCGCGGGCACGCACGAGCTCGGGGTTGGACTCGGGAATTGCGGTGGAGACCACAACCACGTCAGGCTTGACCTCGTCGATTGTCGAAGCTTCGTGGCCCACGTGGACCTTCACGCCGGCGCGGGTAAGCTGGCGAATATAGCGCGACGTCTTAAGGTCGGAACCGGTAACGGTATAACCGCGCTCGTGCAGGACGAGAGCGATACCGCTCATGCCGGCGCCGCCGATACCGATAAAGTGGGCGCTCTTGAACTCGGGCGCGGAGGTTGCAGTCTGGGAATCAGCCATGTGCTCGTGTACTCCTTGCGTAAACACTGCCTGTAACCCGTTAACTGTACCGCACCTACCGCATCCGCGCGAGGGCGACCGG
>JAEZNV010000027.1 GCA_023441725.1 Actinomycetes bacterium
TGGCGGGAACGTATGTGAATCGAACACATCCAAGACGTTTTGCACGCCTCGCAACGGTTTTGAGGACCGCGGAGCCCACCGGAGCCCATCCGTTCCCAAGTGCGGCGGTATTTTACCAAACCGAAACGGTTCCATCCCAAAAAGACGAACAAGAAGTTGCGGTGGAATAGTTCCTGTATTTGCTGCCAAAGCCTCCAAATAGGAACTATTTCACCGCAACTGAGGAGGCGGGAGCGGGTGACCGGCCTAGCGCAGGGACCTCAGGCCGCCGGCGTCCTTGTCGAGCACCGTAAAGCGTACGGCATCCAGGTGCTCCAAGATGCTGATGGCGCGTTTGCGCGACACACCAAGGGCCTCGCGCAGAGCGCTCGTGGTGGCAGCACCGCCGGCTGCCTCAATGGCGGCGGCGACGAGCTCGCGCGCATGGGCCTCGGCGGCGGCAGACAGGGCAACGTCGCGCTCGACCTTAACGATCGAGCGGTTGAGCGAAAGCTCGCGCAGGGCTCGCGTCATGGTGTCACGATCGAGCTGCAGTTGCTCGCCCACCTCGGGCAACGTCGGTGCATCGAGGCCGGCTTCATCCAGCAAGGCAACGATACGTTCGCAGGCCTCGCGCACCACGCGTGCCGCGGCGGCAGCAGAGTGCGGGTCGAACACCTCGGCACCCTCCGAGGCACACACGCCGCGCGAGCAGCCCTCGGAAATCAGGGCTGCGGCAACTGTATCATCAGCGGTAGGCCACGCAGCATGAGCAACGGCGCCGGGCGTAAAGCCCGTTTCCTTGGGAGCTGCCGCGTGCATGGCTGACAAGCTTGAGGCGAGCGAGTCCATTGCGGCGTCGAGCCCAACAGCGCTCGCGTATAGCGCCACGTCGCCCGCGGTAAGCACGCGCACCGTGCCCTGGTCCGCCAGTACACGCAACGCAGCGTCGACATCGCCGGCAACAAGATCCAGTGCCGCGGCAACATCAATCGCCGTAACCGGCAGCGTCTGTAGCGCCAGCCAAGCGCCCACACCGCCCGCGATATCGCCGGACTCGAGCGCCGCATACAGCGCACGCTCCCCTTCAGAAAGCTCGCGCGAGCGACGGCAGCGCGAAAGCAGCACGCGCCCGCCGCCAACAAGCATCACGGGCGAATAGGACAGCACTACGGCATGGTCCCCGGCACGTAGCGGCAGCGAGTTTTCCAAGCGCACCTGAACGATACGGGTCTCGCCCACCGCCATGGGGGCCTCACCCTCCATGAACATGATGCGACCGACAACCTCAGCCGTACCCGCCATCACGTGCACACGCGCACCCGACTCGAGCACACGCGGCTTAGCTCCCTCGCGACCCAAATACGTAAACGACATCATAAAGCGCAACGTCTGACCAAAGCGGTCCGCCACGCCCAGCATCTCGCCACGATCAAGCGCCGCGACACCATCGCCCACCAAGTTGAGCGCCACACGCTGCCCGGGCAGTGCTCGCGGCGTATCGCCATGCACCTGAATCCCGCGCACGCGACAGACCGTACGCGACGGCAGCGCGACAAGCTCATCCCCCACCGCGACGGGCGCATCGTGCAACGTTCCCGTCACCACGGTACCGGCGCCCTTGATCGTAAAGCAGCGGTCGATTGGCAGACGCGGTGCGGCATCGGTGAGCTCAGCACGGTCGCGGCAGGAATCCCAGCAAGCGGCAACCTGCTCGTCAAGCGCAACCAGTAGGTCATCGATCCCCGCGCCGGTCTTGGACGACACGGGCACGATCGGCGCGTCCGCAAACACGGTACCCGACAAAAAGTCATCGACATCGAGCTCGGCAAGCTCGGTCATCTCGGCGTCGGCCAGATCACACATCGTCAGCGCCACCACCATATGCGTGACGCCCAGCAGCTCCAGCACATGCACGTGCTCGCGGGTCTGCGGCATCACGCCCTCGACGGCCGAAACCACCAGCACGGCCACGTCGATACCTGTGGCACCCTGCACCATGGCGCGCAAGTAATGCGCATGGCCCGGCACGTCAACCAGGCCAACGATCTTGCCACTCGGCAGCGCCAGCTCGCCAAAGCCAAGCTCAACGGTCATGCCGCGACGGCGCTCAACTTCCAGGCGGTCGGGGTTTTTACCCGTCAGCGCCTCGATGAGCGCCGACTTACCGTGATCGACATGTCCCGCCGTACCTACGATAACGGGGCATTCCACCAACGCTTCGGCCCCACTCATCGGCGCACCGCCTTCTCAACGCATGCGGCAAGCGTCGACGCCGCCGTCTCGATATCGCGGTCGCCCACGAGCGTGCGCACATCAAACAAAATGCGATCGTGCGAGGTTCGCGTGACAACCGGAGTGTCGAAGTCCTGGACAAGCGAGCGCTTGAGCGCGTCGACCGTCAGGCGCTCGTCAACAAGACGTACGGCAACGCACATCGTGGGCAGCTCCACGGTAGGCAGCGAGCCGCCGCCGGGCGTCGAGGACTCCTCGACAATCTCCAAATCAACGGCGCACGGGCAACCGGCCTTATCGAGCCCGGCGACCATACGATCGCGCAGCTTGCGGGCACGTCGCTCCAGATGAGCCTGCGGAAGCGTGAGCATGTTGAGCACCGGCACCTCGCGATGGGCCACATCCGCCCCATCCATGTAAATGCGCAGTGTAGCCTCGAGCGCCGCCAGTGCTAGCTTGCCCGGGCGCAGGGCGCGCATAAGCGGATGCGACCCGCAGGCCTGGACCAGATCGCGACGGCCCATGATAATGCCCGCCTGTGCGGCACCGAGCAGTTTATCGCCCGAGCACGACACCAGATCAAGCCCTGCCGAAACCGAAGACGGCGTGGTTTCTTCGCCGCCGCGCACCAAGATGTCGTCAGGCAACAGTGCGCCCGAGCCCTGGTCTTCATAGAACAGCAGGCCGTGCTTATGGGCCAGTGCGGCGAGCTCCCTTGAGCTCACTTCCTCGTGAAAACCCTCGATGCGATAGTTGGAAGGATGAACCTTCAGGATCATGGCCGTTTCGGGCGTGATGGCGCGCTCGTAGTCGCCCAGATGCGTGCGGTTGGTGGCGCCGACCTCGACGAGTTTGGCGCCCGAGGCCGCCATGACGTCGGGGATGCGGAAGCTGCCGCCAATCTCGACAAGCTCGCCGCGGCTGACGATAACCTCTTTGCCCGCGGCATGAGTCGCCAGCACCAGCAGCACCGCGGCGGCGTTGTTGTTGACCACGAGCGCGTCCTCGGCACCGGTGAGTGAGCGGATCAGCTGCGCGGCATGCTCCTTGCGCGACCCGCGCGAGCAGGTGTCGACGCTGTACTCGAGCGTGCTGTAGCCGCGCGCAACCTCGGCCACGGCCTTGGCGGCCGACTCCGCGAGCGGGGCGCGACCCAAGTTGGTATGGATGACCACACCTGTGGCGTTAACGGCAGGGCGCAGGCTCGGCAGTGCAGAGCGATGTGCGCGAAATTCAATGGCCGAGGCCAGCTCGCGCTTGGAACGCGGGGCGGCGCCGGCACGAATCGCAGCGCGCTCCTCGTCGAGCTCGGCCGTGACGGCGGCATGCACCACCGCGTCGCAGGTCTCCCCCGCCGCCTTCACCACCGGCCGCTCGGCAAGCAGCTCGTTGACTGAAGGAATGGCGCGCAGGCGGGCGCGCACCTCATCGGACATGTTCTGGCTATCGCTCATGTGCGGCCTTTCAAAAGAAACATAGGATCAGTCGAATACATCAGCTGAGTCAATTACTCGTCATTATCCCCGCGCGCGACGATCTTTTCCACGCGAACGGCGTTTTCCTGGGTAAGTGCGGCACCCGTCAACGGGTCCCAGCGCAGCGGCGTGTGGTCGAGCGGGCCGACGCCCAAGGCTTGAGCGCCACCGGCATCGACGCCAAACGAACGTCCGCCGGGGGCGGCCGATGTAAAGATGCACGCCGGATGCAGATACGGCGTCGTCTCCACGCGCACGCGGTCGCGGCCCATATCGCTCACGAGTTCCACGACCTCGCCATTGGCGATACCCATGCGAGCGGCGACATCGGCGTTCATCTGCACGGCATCCAGGTCCGATCCAGCCTCGGCGGCACCTTGGGCCGCGAGTCTGCGCGAGGTATGCGACTCAAAGGGGCGGTTGCCGCTAATGAGGCGAAACATCCCCAGGCTAGGCTCCACCATGGGAGCGATCCAGTTGGGTACACGACCCAGGCCGGCTCGTTCCCATACGTCGCTTGCCAGCGCAATTTTGCCGCCATCCAAGGGAATCGCCGGATCGCCCGTACGCGACGGCAACGCAACACCCGTGTCGGCCCAGCCGCGCTCCTTGAGCTCGTCCAGATTGATCCCAAAAGGCGCCACCTGGGCAGCCGCCAGATCGTCAGACGTAAACTGGAAGTACTCGCCCACGCCACACGCCTGCGCCAGACCGGCAAAAATCTCCCGGCCGGGACGCGTGTCGTCATGCTGCACGGGCAGCACGGCATTGCGGTAGAACACGCGCGCATCGTTGGCGCCCACGACCGTGCCCACACCGCGGTCGGCCTCCAGATACGTCACGTCGGGCAGCACGAAGTCCGAAGCACGCGCCGTCTCGGACCAGCGAATATCAATCGTCACGAGCAAGTCGAGCTGCTGCAAAATACCCAACCAAGCCTGCGCATTGCCATAGCCCGCACCGGGGTTACTGGCATAGACGATGAGCCCACGCAAATCGCCGGCAAGAATCGACTGACCGATGGTCGTGCACAGGCCGCGCACCGGATCGACCAGTGGATAGCGCTCGGACCCCAGCTTGGGCCCGCATGGCACCGGCGGCGTCGCAAAGCGTGCGAGATCGAGGTCGCCCAACACAAGCGGCGTGGGCGGGTTGAGCGCGCCGCCCGCGTGTCCGATGCAGCCCAGCAGCACATCGACCAAGCAAATAGCGCGCGCGGTCTGGGTGCTATTGGCATACGCGATACCGATGCCGCCATGAAAGCCCGCGTCCACCACAGCGGCGGGCGCGGCGGCAGCTAGCTCGCGCGCCGTAGCGACAATCTCTGCGGCCGGCACGTCGCACATCGACTCGGCCCACTCGGGCGTCCAAGCACTGGCCGCCTGCGCCAGCTCATCAAAACCCGTGGTATAGCGGGCAACGAACTCGTGATCGTACAGGTCCTCGGCTACCAGCACATGTGCGATACCCAGCAGCAACGCCAGATCGCATCCGGGACGCACGCGCAGCCAGCGGTCGGCAAGCGCGGCCGAACCGCTGCGCCGGGGGTCAACCACGATGATCTTCGCCCCGCGCCGGCGCGCATCGTTGAGCGCATCAACGGCCCCCATCGTCGACGAATCGACGATGGAACGCCCCAGGTACATGATGCAATCGGTATGCGCCAGGTCGGAGGCGGGACTATAGCCCAGGCTGTGCTCCCAACCGGTAAGTCGGCTTACCTCGCAGGCACCGTCGGCACCGTATACGTTGGGCGAGCCCAGCGCATGCATAAAACGATGCGCCCAGTAGCGGTCGAACGAGGGCACGCCGAGCGTCATACCCAGTGCACGGGGCCCGCGCTCGTCAACAATCCCCAAAAGGCGCTCGGCAATCTGGGCAAACGCCTCGTCCCACGAAATCACATCGAACCCCGAGCCATCAGCTCGTCGGCGCATGGGGTGCAAAATCCGGTCGCGCTCGTCAAACGGTATTGCCAGGCGATGCCGCCCGCGGGCACACAGCGCACGCGTCGCGCACGGATGCCCCGGCACCGGCAGCTCGGCCACCACGCGACCGTCCTCAACGCGTGCCGCAAAGGCGCAATCGGCATAGCATCCCCCGCATGTGGTCACCACGGCGCGACCGTCACGCTTCACAGCAGATGCCATCTCGATTACCCCTTTCATCAGCCA
>JAEZNV010000085.1 GCA_023441725.1 Actinomycetes bacterium
GCGGTATTGCCCCAAAGAAAGTAGAACGGACGGTGCGGCTTACATCTAGGACGCGCCATGATCGCGCCGCGCGCACGCGGTCGCTTACGTGGATCCCTTTGACCGCGTCTGTCTTGGACTAGGATGGACATTTCGTCCGTCCGCAACCACAGCCTGGCAGGAACGTCGCGCATTATAGCTAAGTTCAAGCTAAAGTTTATGGTTAGGGACGGCATTCGCATCGTGAGCACAGATTTTGCAGGTCGGAGCGGACCATTCGTACCCCCATGAAGCCCGGAGCTCCCCTACGGGGAGCTCCGGGGCACCCGTCTCAGGGTGCCGTGTGCAAAAAACGGCAAATATGAGTACTGTCACCAATTTAGTAGCAGCGTTTTTCCGCCCCGCGAGCCCTTTTTGAGTTCCGCACAGCCTGCTTGGCGCCAAGATATTCCACATTCGTTTATTATCTCTTCAATGAATCCAAATTTTCGGCCCAAGTTTCTTTGTTTTTACTGCCACTAATCTAGTAACAGTACTCATATTTGCCGTTTTTTGCACAGGGCATATAAACAGACCTCCCTATAAAGCCATAGTTTTACGCCGGCTTGAGCCCAAAGCACGCTCGGAGCGTATTCAGCAGAGCATCTTGCCTCTTTCGACGCGCCTCTACGCGATTCTGATATCGCTTACCCATACGCTGGTGGATGCGCCATGCGAGCGCTTCCATCGCTTCCATGTCGCAGAGCATTTCGTTGTTGACCGTCGCGACCTCGATTCCCATAGTAATCAAGCCCGTGTTGCGTTTTTCATCATGGACACGTCCCCTTCGAGAGGAATGACCCAGCTCACCGTTGTATTCCAGGTCAAACCGGGCTGTTTCCTGGTACGCATCGCAAACTGCATGCGGCATCCCCGAGATTGCCTGCGCGCGGTCATCGAACTCGATCTTGTAGTCGGTCTTAAAGGGACCGCAGGCAAATCCGCCATAGGAAAACGGAAGCGAAAACATGGCAAGCATGATGCACTCCATGGGTGAGCGCAGGTTTTCTGACAGGTAGGGACACAGGCGTAGCAGTTGTTTGGCCGCACTCCCCTTGCATGCCGCAAGGTAATCTGCCAGGCGATCGGGCGTCAGCACCGGCTCGACTTCAAAGTAACCCACGTCTGCCGGTTGGTCCTTGTCCTTTGCAAGTCTATTCGCAACAGGCGAGGTATAGGGAGGTAGATACTTCCCGCGATCGCTCAGTGAAATCTTGGAACACAGTTCCTGGGCCAGGGCAAACGCCTGGATACAGCCGACCTCGCGGGCGACGGCAACACAAAGGGCCTCGGGAGATAGGCTGTACACCCCCGGTTCCACCTCTAGAATCGAGCCGGCAGGCAACCCGGAACACACGGACCAGCCCACACCAGGCATGCGTCGGCGCTGCGCCGCAGATCCCACCAGCAAGCACAGATCTTCTTGCACCTCGCCGCTTTTGACTCCAATTCGCACCAGGTCGGGAAGATAGATATCCTCGGTCGAAGGCGATGACGTACACAGCACGCGGCACTCCTCCTCGGGCTCAAGGTCCTTCCAGCCGATGTAGCCCATCTGTCGGCGCTCGGCGCGCATCATGCGTAGCGCCGAGGCGCCTGTTAGGATTGCGGAAGCCGCTAGCTGCTCTTTTGTCGGTTTGTTGCACTGCCTGATTGTTACCGCCACACGAATCACCCCTACCAAACGCGTGCGATAGCAAGGCCATCAACGGCCGCGGCACCGGCGCGTTTGAGTTCCGCCGAAGCCGCTGCCATCGTCGCACCCGTGGTGATAACGTCGTCGATAAGCAGCAGGCGGCGGCCCCGCACGTCCTCAACGGTCTCGTACATGCCTCGGGCGCGTTCACGGCGTTCTTCACGACCGAGTTCACGCTGGTCGCCACGGCCGTACTTAACGAGGGCGTCGAGCAGCGGAACACCCGACAGCTCACAAAATGGGCGCGCGATGGCTTCCATATGATCGAAGCCGCGTCGCCGAAACGCCGCCGCCGTCGCGGGCACAAACACCACCGCATCGGCACCGGACAACACACCGCCTAAGCGTTCGGGTGCCGCGACCTGGGCATGTAAGGCGGTATCGTATAGCAGCTCTGCCAGATACGGCGCCAGGCGTCGCTCGCCCGCGTCTTTGTACGCTTTAATGATCCGCGGCAGCGGATGCGTGTAAACGGCACATGCCAGGCACCGGTCGAGTGCTTCGGCCATCGCCGAGGACGAGCCCTCGACCGAGCACTCGGTGCACAGCAAGTCTCCAAACGGGGCGCCGCATCGAGTGCAGCTATGCCGCGGGTCGATGAGCGCAAGCGCCGCCAAGCAGTCTTGGCAAATAAGCGCACCGGCGCGCTCGCAGCCGGCGCATCGCGTGGGCGACAACGCCTCAAGCGCCTCGTGCGCCACCCGCTCGGCAAACGGTAGCAATTCGTCCGCAAACGGTAGGATGCCGGTACCTTGCAGGCATCCCAACACATTCAAATGTCTCTTCACGACACAACCCTCCCTACGCTCGATCGCAGGGAGGGTTGTTGATCCAGCGCTATGGTACCCCGACGCGTTTGGGGTCAGGCAGGTTAAATCCGTTTGCGGGCGCTATTCGCCGGTGGGCGGTTGCGGTGCGGACGAGTTTTGGATCGAGCCCTCGCCACCATCTTGACGCGGCTTGCGGGAACGACGATGGCGACGGCGCTTCTGGCCCTGGTCGGCCGAACCCTCGCCACCACGATCTTCGCGCGACTCGCGTTCGTCGCGAGCAGCGCCGCGCGCGGCCTTGGCAGCCGCCCCTCCGCCATCTCCAGGGCGACGGCGCGTGACCTTGACCTCGCCATCCGAGACCTGATCGGCCACGGAGGGCACCGAGGGCTTTTGCTGCGTGCCCGAGGAATGGCGACGACGCGGACGCGGGGCGCGCTCGTCATCGTTGCGCTGCTTGCCACCCTTGTCGGCAGGCGTATCGGAACCCGAACCACCCTTGGGGGCGGCACCGGCTTCGCGAGCGGCTGCGGCGCGGAAGGCGTCCTCGCGCTCCTCGCTCGACAGATGGCGGCGGCGACGGCGCGTGGGATTCATGCCACCGCCGCGGTTTTGCTGCTGGGGCTGCTGAGCCTCGCGCTCGCGGGGGGAATTCTTGCCTGCGGGAGCGGCCTTGCCGCGACCCTTACCGCGGCCGCGACCCTCGCCCTGGCTCTGACCGGTACGGGCATCGGCGTCCGCATCGCGACGGCGGCGCTTGGGCATCGTCGTCCCCGCCAGACGGTCGGCGCTCGACAGGCCATCGCCCACGTCGACGCCGTTCTCGCGGTCGAGCTCCATAAGCGCCAGGCGCATCTCGGGCGACTCGATATGCTCGAGCACATCGCGCGTCACGCAGTCGGGGCGGCAGTTGCAGCCCTGCTCGGCGGCCTTCTTTTTGCAGCCCTCAGAGCAGGTCATGTCAGCCAGGTTGACCTTAAAGACTTTGCCGTTCTCCAGGCGCAACACCAGCTGCTCGCGCGGCGTGTCATATTCCTGGATACGCGCCTTGCCAAGCGGCGTATCGATAAGCGTCTTCTTTTTGGGCGCGCGGCTCTTAAAGTCCTTGTACGCCTCGAACTCGTAGCGCAGGCAGCACATCAGGCGGCCGCAGACGCCGCTAATTTTGGACGAGTTGAGTGGCAGGTCCTGCTCTTTTGCCATGCGAATCGAAACCGGCTCAAACTGTCCGCCAAAGCGCGTGCAGCAGAGCTCCTGGCCGCACTGGGCATAGCCGCCCACCAGGCGGGTCTCGTCACGCACGCCGATCTGGCGCATGTCGACGCGAATGTGCAACGTCGAGGACAGGTCCTTGACGAGCTGACGGAAATCGACGCGCTCCTCGGCGGCAAAGTAGAACACAGCCTTCTCGCCGCCGAACAGGTACTCGACGCCGACCGGCTTCATCTCGAGGTCGAGCTCCTTGACCAGGCGGCGGAAGTCGACCATGGCCTCGTCGCCCTGGATGGCCAGGTCGTCGGCAAGCTGCAGGTCGATGTCGCTCG
>JAEZNV010000139.1 GCA_023441725.1 Actinomycetes bacterium
GGTCCATCTGGGCGAGCGTAAAGCCGTCCGAGGTCTTCTCGAGCGACTGGAGGCGGTCTTGAGCCGCCGACGCGCCGCCGTTGCCCTTGGAGTGCGTCATGACCAGGCACGTGCCCGACACGCTGCCGCGGCCTACGCGCCCGCGCAGCTGGTGCAAGGCCGCCAAACCAAAGCGCTCGCCGTTCTCGATAACCATTACGGTGGCGTTGGGCACGTCAACGCCCACCTCGACCACCGTGGTCGAGACGAGCACATCGATCTCGCCACGCTTAAAGGCATCGATGACCCGGTCCTTCTCCCCCGCCGACATGCGGCCATGAAGACGCTCGATGGCAAGCCCCGGTAATGCCAGACGAAGGCGATCGAGCTCGGTCGCCGTGTCATGCAACGGCACGGGCACGGTCGCGCGGCCTTCGTCGTCGCGAGCGATGCCGGGTACGTCTTCGAGCTCATCGGCCGAATCGCTCGGCTCCACGAGCGGACAGATCACGTAGGCCTGCTGCCCTTTTTCGTGCGCCTCCCGAATGGCGCCATAGGCCAGGTCACGACTCGACTCAGTGAGGACGCGCGTCTCAACGCCGGCACCCGGAACGGGACGATGGCGGATGATGCTCGTATCCAGGTCGCCGTACACCGAAAGCGCCAGCGTGCGCGGGATCGGCGTGGCAGTCATGACCAGCAAGTCGGCACCCGGGCCCTTTGCGCGTAGAGCGTTACGCTGGCCCACGCCAAAGCGGTGCTGCTCGTCGATCACCACAAGCGACAAATGCTTGAACGTGACGTTCTCCGAAAGCACCGCATGGGTACCAAAGAGCACGTCGAGCTCGCCAGACTGGAGCCGCGCATGAATCTGTTCACGCTCGGCCGCTGACGTGGCGCCCGTAAGGAGCGCCCAGGTCATGCCAGCCTGTGAGAGCAAGGGGCCGGTCTTATCGGCATATTGACGAGCCAGCACGCCCGTGGGCGCCATAACGCACGCCTGGGTGCCGCTATCGGCCGCAACCGCCAACGCGCAGGCGGCAACGGCGGTCTTACCGGTACCGACATCGCCCAACAGCAGACGGTTCATCACGCGACCGCCATCGCACATGTCATGCAGGATGTCTTGAAATGCAGCCTCCTGCTCATCGCTCAGCGAAAACGGCAGGGCCTGTTTGAGCGCAGCCAAATGCTCGCCCGCGTCATGCGCATAAGGCACTACGTCGACCATACCGCCATCGTTGCGCAGACGCAGCGCGAGCTGCAGGCAGAGACACTCCTCGTAGGCAAGACGCCGGCGTGCGATGTCGCGCTCGGCCATGCTCGAGGGAAAGTGGATCGAGCGCAGCGCACGGGCATTGCTCATGAGCTTCCGCTTTGCGCGCAGCGGCGCGGGAATGGGATCGAACGGATTGGCGACCACTTCGAGCGCACCGCTCACGATACGGCGCATCCATGCCTGACTCACGCCGTCACTTACGTAGTGGACCGGCAAAATGGTACCCGCGGCGCGCCCGTCCTCGAGCTTTTCAAAGTGGGGCGAGGCCATCTGCTTAAAACCGTAGGCAAACTCGACCTTGCCCATCACGGCCAGGCGGTCGCCCTGCTTAAGCTGTTGGGCAATCCAAGGCTGACGGAAAAAGGCAACCTGCAGCACGCCCGTCTCGTCCACGAGCGAGACCTCAGTCACCTGCATACGCGGACGGGGCTGCTTTTGGACAATACGATCGACCGTGGCGATGATGGTGCACACGGTACCGATGGGCGCCATCTCGATGGACCACGAGCGAGTAAAGTCCAGGTAGCGATGAGGAATATGGAGAAGGAGGTCCCCCACCGTCCGAATTCCCAGACGGCGAAGGGCCTCCTCACGTTTACCCGAAACATATTTGAGTCGCGCGATGTCCTCGTCGAGCGCATTGCTCTGGGCAAAACGCTCCGAGACGCGCGGCAAGGAGCACAGCTCGGACATGGGCAGAGCCTACTCGATCGAGAAGATCACGGGATAGAGCGGCTGCTCGCCACGATGGGCGTCGATCTCCAGATCGGGCTGAGCCTCCTCGATAGCGTCGACGATCTCCTGGAAGGCCTCGTCGGACAGCTCCTCGCCGGCCAGAATCGTCAGCGCGTCGCCCTCCTCTTCCTCCTGCATGCGGTTGATACAGTCGAGCGTGACCTGCTTCACGTCGGAGCCGACCACGTCGATGGAGCCGGCGATGATGCCCATGACGTCACCGGAGTGAATCGGCGAGCCGTCAGAGGCGCTGGAGTCGCGCACGGCGCGAGTGACCTCGCCATCGCGAACCTCGCTGATAGCGTCGACCATAGCGGCAACAGCATCCTCGAGCTCGGAATCGGGCAGGACCGCGAACAGCGCGGAGAAGGCCTGCGGGACGGTCTTGGTGGGAACGACGGCGACCTTCTTGTCGGTGCAGGCAGAAGCGGCAGCCTCGGCAGCCATGCGGATGTTGCCGTTATTGGGAAGGATGATGACCGAGGTCGCGTTGACCTGGTCGACGGCGCCCAGCAGGTCGGCGGTCGAGGGATTCATGGTCTGGCCACCCGAGACGATCACGTCAACGCCAAGGGACTTGAGGATGTCGGCCTCGCCGGAGCCGGCGGCAACGGCGACAAAGCCCAGGGCCTTCGAGGGCTCGGCGGCCTTCTCCTGGTCCTCGTGAATCTTAGCGGTACGGTCGTGGGCCTCCATCTCCATGTTGTGGATAAAGACCTCATAGATCTGACCAAGCTGAAGCATGTGCTCGAGCACCAGGTTCGGGGTGTTGGAGTGCACGTGGATCTTGTAGTCGGGGTAGGCACCAACGAGCAGCTCGCAGTCGCCCATAGAGCCCAGGAACTTCAGGCACTCGTCCTCGTCAAAGGGAGCATCGGCCTTAAAGAGGAACTCGTTGCAGTAGCGGAACTCCGAGCCCTCCCAGTCGTCGTTGGCCTCAATCTCGACGCGATCGAGGGCGGCGTCGCGGGCAGAGCCGGCGGAATCAAACGTAGCGGAGAAATCCTCGACCACGGTGCTGCGGCCAAGGGCAGCGGCAACAAAGTTCTCCAAGAAGATGGCGAAGCCAAAGGCGCCGGAGTCGACCACGCCGTTCTCCTTGAGGACGGGCAGCAGGTCGGGCGTGCGGGCGACGGACTGGTAGGCCTCGACGACGATGGCGTCGAGCGCATCCTCGGCAGAGAACTTCTTCTTCTCGCACTCGTCTGCCTTCGTCGAAACATCACGCAGGACCGTGAGGATCGTGCCCTCGATGGGCTTACGAACAGCCTGGAAGGCAACCTTGACGGCGCGACGGAAGGCGAAGGCGATATTGGCGGACGTAATGGGCTCATCGGCAGAGACAAGGCCCTCGGCCACGCCGCGCAGGATCTGCGAGGTAATGACGCCGGAGTTGCCACGAGCACCCATCAAGGAGCCGTGGGTAATGGCGCCGGCAATGGCCTCCATGTCGGCATCGGCGGGAAGGGCGGAAAGCTCCTTGGTCACCGAGGCGAGCGTGAGCGACATGTTGGTGCCGGTGTCACCGTCGGGTACAGGGAAGACGTTGAGCTTGTTGATCTCCTCGGCCTTTTCGGAAACGGCAGCCGCAGCGATCGGAAAACAGGTGCGAATGGTCTTTGCAATCATGAGTGGTGAAATCTCCGTATTCGGATGCTAGTTCAGACGGCTCTTGAGCGCGTCGATGTGAATGCCGATCTTAAGGCTGGCGGGATCGATTTGGGCGATCTCCTGCAGGGTGAAGGCGACGGAGCTCGAAAGATTGTGGCAGACGGACTTCATGTTGACGCCGTTCTCGAGCACGACGTGAAGGTCGACCGTGAGGCCGTTCTCGTCGGCGGAAACAAGCACGCCCTTGCGGAGGCGCTGGCCGGCAAGCAGGCGCACGCTCTCGGCGCCCTGGAGCTGTTCGGCCATACCGACGACGCCATAGCACGTCATTGCGGCATAACCGGCAATATCGGCAATAACGTCGTTCGAGACGCTCAGGCTGCCGTTAATGGTCTCAGACACAAGAATCTCCTTATCTGGTGCTCGCGGCACCATGTCGTGGGAGCAATCATTCCAATAGTTTACAACGACAGCGCCATGTTAAGGCGGCGGGGTTCGCGATTACATCCTCGACACGAAATGTTGATACGGTAACGTTCGCCACCGGCGATCGCGACATGAAAAAACCCGCCACATAAGCGGCGGGTTTTACAACCTGGCTCCCCGGGTAGGACTCGAACCTACAACAGCGCGGTTAACAGCCGCGTGCTCTACCATTGAGCTACCGAGGAATTTAAAGCCCAACGGAAAGGGCTGGAAAATTCTGGCTCCCCGGGTAGGACTCGAACCTACAACAGCGCGGTTAACAGCCGCGTGCTCTACCATTGAGCTACCGAGGAATAGGT
>JAEZNV010000152.1 GCA_023441725.1 Actinomycetes bacterium
GCGTATGGGGCTGGGACTTCGACGGCGGTTCGCGCACCGTCGACGTGCATGTGCAGACGCTCCGCCAAAAGCTCGGCGAGCGTGCGAGCGCCATAGAGACCGTGCGCGGCGTGGGCTATCGTCTGGCCGAGCCTACGGTCGATGACGATGCCGAAGGAGCCGACAGCGCGGCTAGCGCATAGGAGGAGTAACTCGTGGTCTTAGCCCCCCAGGGAAAACGTACCCTGTCGCATCGCGTGTTCGCGACGATTTTTCTCTGCGCTATGGCGGTTATCGTGGCGTTTACGGTGTTGGGCGCGTTCTTTGTGCAAAATACTCTGGCAGATGCCACGAGCGCCAACCTTTCGCAGGAAACCGAGCTTATTGCCGCTGCCCTCAACGAGCAGCAGGAGCCCATTGCCTTTCTGCGCAGTTTCGATCGCGAGGACTTGCGCATCACGCTGATCAACAAAGACGGGTCGGTTGCCTACGACAACGAGGCGTCGCCTTCTATGCTGCCCAATCACGGCGATCGCCCCGAGGTCGTCAAGGCTTTCGAGAGCGGCTCGGGTTCTGCGGAGCGCGCAAGCTCCACGCTCGACGAGATTATGCTGTACCGGGCCGTCCGACTTAACAACGGCCAGGTTGTTCGCTTGGCGCAGGCCCAACCTGGCGTTGCGGCGATTCTGATGTCTCTCGTGGCGCCGATGCTGCTCATTGCGGCGGCAGGTGCGGTGCTCTCGTTTTTCTTGGCGCGTCGTGAGTCCCGTGCCATCATTGAGCCGTTGCAGGAGGTTGATCTTGACCATCCGCGCCGCAGCTACGAGCATGCTTATGCCGAGATGGTTCCCATGCTCGAGCGCATTGAGTCGCAACGCCAGGAGCTCAAGCGCCAGATGGCGGTGCTGGCGGACAACGACCGTATGCGCCGCGAGTTCACGGCCAATATCACCCATGAGCTCAAGACCCCGCTTACGGCAATCTCAGGCTATGCCGAGCTCATTGCGAACGGCATGGTCGAGGGTGAGGACGATCTGCGCACCTTTGGCGGCCGCATCTACCGAGAGGCGGGCCGTTTGGCGGCGCTCGTCAACGATATCCTCACGCTTTCGAACTTGGATGAGGCCGAGCGTGCGAGCGATGGCGAGGCGGTGCCCATTGGCTCAGCGGAGCCCATTGAGCTTTCGCGTGCTATCTACGCGGTCGAGCAGCGTCTTGAGCAGGTCGCTCGCCAGGCAAATGTGACGATAGGCCATGAGACCAAGCCTGTGGTCGTCGAAGGCGTATCGCGTCTGATCGATGAGCTCATCTATAACCTGGCGAGCAACGCCATTCGCTACAACCGGCCCGGCGGTACGGTGACGTTGCGGTGCGGAACCAACGACGACGGGCGCCCGTATCTGTCGGTTGCCGATACTGGCATTGGCATTGCGCCCGAGGAGCAGGGCAAGGTATTCGAGCGTTTCTATCGCGTTGACAAGAGCCGTTCTAAAGCGCGCGGTGGAACGGGTCTGGGTCTGGCCATCGTCAAGCATGCCGCCCTGTATCATCACGCCTCGCTCGATCTGTCGAGCGAGTTGGGGGTGGGGACCACCATCACGGTGACGTTTCCCGTGCAACAGGACGAGCAGTTCGTGTAGCGGTACTGCAAACATGTGAATTTCACGCCGCATCGGGGCTGCCGGTGCGGCGTTAATGTTGCGCAACAATGGTGTAAGCGCTGTATCTTATGTATAGAGTTCGGACATGGCAAAAAGATGCGATATCATACGAGCAGTTTTGTCGATATGAACTAGGGAAATGAAAGGCAAGCTGCATGACCCTTCTCGAACTGTTCCAGCTGCTTAAAAAGCACCTTAAGCTGGTCATCGCCCTCCCGGTGGTCTGCGCGATCGTCATGGGCGTCGTGTCCTTCACCATGATGGACAACACCTACACCGCCACGACGAGCATGTACATTCTCGCCAAGACCGATGGTAGCCAGACGAGCTACTACAACGACCTGTCGGCGAGCCAGATGCTCTCCAACGATATCGCGACGCTGCTCGATAGCGACAGCGTCAAGAGCGGCGCTGCTAAGGAGCTGGGTCTTTCCAACTTGGATGATTACAAGGTGAGCGTTACGAGCGAGACCACGACTCGTGTCATTTCGCTGTCCGTGACCGGCGACAGCCCCGACGGTGCCGCCGCTGTCGCTAACGCCATTGCCAATTCGGTGTCTACCGTGGCTCAGGACGTTGACGCCGCTCAGGCCGTCAACGTGATCGATAAGGCAAAGATCCCCAACCAGCCCAGCGGCCCCAACCGCAAGCTCTACATCGCGGTCGCCGCTCTGGCCGGCCTGTTCGTCGCTGTTGCAATTGTCGTGCTGCTCGACATGCTCAATACCCGCGTCCGCTCCGTTGACGATGCCGTCGAGCTGCTCGGTGTGCCCGTTATCGGCCGTTTCCCCGTTGTGAAGGGCGGTAAGTAATTCATGGCCCGTAAAAAGAAAACCAGCGATACCCTCGCCTTTAGCAACGCAGCCAAGACGCTGCTGGCAAACATTCGCTTTGCGAGTGTCGATACGCCGATCAAGTCCATTACCGTGACGTCCTCCATCCCTAACGAGGGCAAGTCCACCATTGCGGTCAACCTGGCTCAGGCCATTGCGACCAGCGGCAAGAGCGTCCTTCTCGTCGAGTGCGACATGCGTCACCGTACGCTTGCCAACCTGCTGGGCCTCCGTCATTCCGGTGGCCTGTACGCCGTCCTTTCCGACCAGATGTCGATTGACGAGGCTGTCGTCGAAACCGGTCAGCCCAACTTCTTCTTCCTCGATGCCGAGCCGCGCATTCCCAACCCGGCTGACATTATCGCCTCGCGCCGCTTTGCCAAGCTGGTTGCCGCGCTGGAGGAGAAGTACCAGTACGTCATTTTCGATACGCCGCCCGTGGGCACCTTTGTCGATGCCGCCGAGGTCGCCGCGATTACCGACGGCACCATCTACGTTGTCCGTGAGGACTTCGCCAAGCGCAACGAGATCCTTGCCGCCTTTGATCAGCTCAACAAGGCCGAGGTTAACGTAATTGGCACGGTCATGAACTGCTGTGAGACCTCGAGCCATGACTACTATTACTCTTACTATGGCGAAGACAAGGGTCAGAACAACGCTGTTGCCGGAGTTAACCCTGCTGTTGGCGGTGCCGCTGCAACGGGGACCCCTGCGAAGGCGAAGCGTTTTAAGAAATAGCAACGACGCAGATAAGAGGGCGATATGAGAGACATCCACTGCCATATCCTGCCCGGTGTTGACGACGGCGCGGCGAACCTCGAGCAAAGCTTGGCATTGGTGGTGGCGGCCCGCGCCGTCGGCGTTACGCACATGGTGTGTACGCCACACTGCCGGGACCCGTATTTTGACTTCGAAAAAATGTGGGAGGCCTATCGACTGCTTAGCGCGCATGCGGGCGATATGCATTTGCAGATGGGCTTTGAGGTCAATCATGCCAAGCTCATGGATTTGG